>JAGBYN010000008.1 GCA_017628775.1 Bacteroidaceae bacterium
ACAAGTTCGCATCCACGTCGGAATAATTCTTCAACGGCTTGCAGCGTGTATTGATATACAATCTCAAACGAGTGTGAACCGTAGGGCGCACGCGCATTATCGCCCAGATACAGATAGTCGTACTGGGGCATGCGTTGGCGAATTTGTCTGAGAATGGTCAAACCGCCATATCCGGAATCAAAAATACCGATGGGTTGCATATAAAAATGGTAAAAGAGGAAAGCGGAAAGTTTTTATCTTTCCACTTTCCTCTTTCCGCTTCTTGGGGTTTATTATTCAGTTAAAGGTATTGCTGATAATTGTTGCTTAACCAATAAGGTTACATCAACCACTTTCTTCATGCTGACGTAGGGCAGAGCGTCGTTGTCGGCATTCATCACGTATTCCAAATCAAGAGATTCGCCAATGGCTGCTATCGCTTGATTTAAACGTGCCTTAACGGGGATGAGCAATTCCTTCTCAGCTTGCTTCAGTTGCGCTTCTGCATCGCGACGAAAAGCCAAACACTTTTCCATTTCCTCCTGCAAGTCGCGTTGGCGCTTAAGCATGATGCTTTGGGGAAAGTCCTTCTGTCCTTGAAGGTATTCAGCAAATTGACGCTTAAAAGCGGTTTCGTTATAACTTGCTTCAAGTTCATATTTTGCGCGAAGATCGCTCATCTGCTTCATGGCATCCTTGTATTCGTTCATTTCGGTGAGCAATACATTGTACTTGACGATGCCGATTTTTGAAACCTCAACTGGGGGCGCAGGGACTGCGGGTGTAACGGGTTCTGCAGGGGTGAGCTTAACCATGTCTATGGTATCTACCTTTTGTATTTGAACTGTAGAGTCGTTTTGAACTTCAACTTCAGGACTCACTTCCTGCGCATTGGCAGCGAAGAAACCGCACATGCAGAGTGCTGCTGTTGTTATTATTTTCTTCATGTTTTTCTGTGTATTAAGGTGGTTTTTATCTAATTGTGTTCTGCCGAATCCTGTTTGTAGGATGTTCGCTTAATGAGTGATTAAGCCGACATACGTGCAAAAGTAAAGGTTTTTAGCCACACCACAAAATCTTTTAGGTGAATTTGCAAAACCAACCTTTAGACATTAAAACGGAAGTGCATGATGTCGCCATCCTGAACGATGTATTCTTTGCCTTCAACGCGCATCAAGCCAGCTTCTTTAACTGCAGCTTCAGAACCCATCTTGATGAAGTCGTCGTACTTGATGACTTCCGCACGGATAAAGCCCTTTTCAAAGTCGGTGTGGATAACACCCGCACATTGAGGTGCCTTCCAACCACGACGATAGGTCCATGCTCTTACTTCCTGCACACCGGCAGTGATGTATGTTTCAAGTTCAAGCATCTTGTAAGCCGCCTTAATCAAACGGTTGCAACCTGACTCTTCAAGACCTACATCCTGTAAGAACATTTGGCGCTCTTCGTAGGTTTCAAGTTCGGCGATGTCGGCTTCGGTCTGTGCAGCAACAACAAGGATTTCGGCGTTTTCGTCCTTTACGGCTTCTCTGACGCGCTCCACATATTCATTGCCTGTTGCGGCAGAAGCTTCGTCCACGTTGCAACAATAAAGTACGGGCTTAGCTGTGAGCAAGAACAGAGCCTTGGCTGCCGCTTCTTCGTCCTTCGTTTCAAACGTAACGGTACGTGCGCTCTTGCCTGCCAATAACGCTTCGCGAATAGCAACCAAAACATCGTACTCCAACTTGGCTTGCTTGTCGCCACCGACCTTTGCGATTTTCTCCACACGCTTAATTCTGTTTTCAACCGTGTCGAGGTCCTTTAATTGAAGTTCGGTGTCGATGATTTCTTTATCACGAACGGGGTCAACAGAACCATCAACGTGAACCACATTGTCGTTGTCGAAACATCTGAGTACGTGGATGATGGCGTCGGTTTCACGAATGTTGCCTAAGAATTGATTGCCTAAACCTTCACCTTTTGATGCACCCTTCACCAAACCTGCGATATCTACGATTTCGACCGTTGTGGGCACGATGCGCTGAGGGTTGATGAGCTCTGCGATTTTGGTTAAACGCTCGTCGGGCACAGTGATTACGCCAACGTTAGGCTCTATTGTACAGAAAGGGAAGTTTGCTGATTGAGCTTTTGCATTGCTTAAGCAATTAAAGAGCGTAGATTTTCCCACATTAGGCAAACCTACGATACCACATTGTAATGCCATTTATAATTCAGATTTCTATGATTTTTGGTGGATCCTATAAATTGACTTTGCCGACAAAAAGATATGGGAACGCACCATGATTAACAATCTGTGGGACGAGCTGATAAGAACTCTGTTGAATCATTTATAGATCCCACCTTTATAATTTTAGCGCAAATTTAACGATAAATCATTGAATAGCGAAGTGAGGGCGTAAATAAATCAAACCGTGAGCTTCAAATGCGCCAGGAAAGGAGCCGTTATGTAACGCCACCTTGATATTTTGGCGTGTTCGGAAGGTATAAAAATAATCTGCTCCATTTTCGATTGAATGTCGTTTTTTTTAAAAGTTCTCATTTGGTTGCTTTGCTCTTTGTGCATGAGTCGCACAGCCCGCATTTCAGATGCTGCATAATCAATCAAAAATCAATCCAAAAGCGATGTGCCTTGTTTTTTTTAGTCACGAAATAACAGGTGAAACCATCCATTTCTTGAAGATTTTATGCATTTTAATCTTCTTTTGTGGAGCGCTTCGTAGTTTTTTCTTATATTTGCAACGCAGAATTTGCGCCTTTTTTTAAGTTTGGGCATGAATTTAGCGTGATATTAATAATGTCATTAACTCAAGGCAGAGCATGAACTGCCTCTAATTAAAACTATATGAGTGAACAATTAAAGAAAATCAAGCAACTTGTAGAATTGCGCCATAAGGCTCGTTTGGGTGGTGGCGAAGTTGCTATTGAAAAGCAGCACGCAAAGGGTAAGGCCACAGCGCGCGAACGTATTGATTTATTGCTCGACAAGGGTTCTTTTGAAGAATTAGACATGTTTAAGCTTCACCGTTGCCACGACTTTGGCATGGAAAAGAAGCAATATTTTGGCGACGGTGTGGTTTGTGGTAGCGGTACCATCAATGGTCGCTTGGTATATGTATTTGCACAGGACTTTACGGTGAATGGTGGTTCGCTTTCTGAAACCATGGCTGAAAAGATTTGTAAGGTGATGGACCTCTCGATGAAGGTTGGTGCACCTTGCATTGGTTTGAACGACTCGGGCGGTGCGCGTATTCAGGAAGGTGTGAATTCATTGGCAGGTTTTGCTAATATTTTCCAACGCAACATCGAAGCTTCAGGCGTTGTGCCCCAGATTTCAGGTATTTGCGGTCCTTGTGCCGGTGGTTCGGTTTATTCGCCTGCATTGACCGACTTTATCGTGATGCTTGAAGGCATTTCATATATGTTCCTCACTGGTCCAAAGGTTGTTAAGACCGTTACTGGCGAAGATGTGAGTCAGGAAGACTTGGGTGGCGCTTCGGTTCACGCAACCAAGAGTGGTGTGTGTCACTTTACAGCAAAGACTGAAGAAGAATTCTCTGCACTTATCCGCAAACTCCTTTCTTACATGCCTCAAAATAACATGGAACGTACACCACGTGTGGAATGTAACGACCCCATTGATCGTAAGGAAGATCTCTTGAATGAAATTATTCCTGATAACCCCAATATGGCGTACGATATGTACAAGGTGATTGGTGCGATTGTGGATAATGGCGAATTTATGGAAGTTCAAGCGGGCTACGCTAAGAACATCATTATCGGTTTCGCTCGATTCAACGGTCAGAGTGTGGGTATCGTAGCGAACCAGCCTTCTGTTTATGCAGGGGTGCTTGATTGCAATGCCTCACGTAAGGGTGCTCGCTTCGTGCGTTTCTGTGATGCCTTCAACATCCCCATTGTGTCGCTCGTTGATGTTCCAGGATTCCTTCCCGGTACAGGTCAAGAATACAATGCCGTAATCAGCCACGGTGCTAAGTTGCTCTATGCTTACGGTGAAGCTACAGTGCCCAAGGTGACCATTACATTGCGTAAGAGCTACGGTGGTTCGCATATCGTGATGGGCTGTAAGCAACTCAAAGCCGATCTTAATTACGCATGGCCTTCAGCTGAAATTGCGGTAATGGGTGCGAGTGGCGCTGTTGCCATTTTGAGCGCAAAGGCTGCTAAAGAACATGAAGATCCTAAGGCGTTCTTGGCTCAAAAAGAAAAAGAATACAACGATCTCTTTACCAACCCCTACAAGGCGGCTGAATATGGTTACGTTGACGATGTGATTGAACCACGCAACACACGCTTCCGCATTTGTCGTGCATTGGCACAACTCGAAACAAAGATGGAAGCACGTCCTGCAAAGAAGCATGGCAACGAACCTCTCTAAACGCATGCCCATCTAAAATAAGGTTTGAGTATGAAAAAATTTCATTATTGTGTAGGCGGCAAAAGCCTAATCATTACCTTTGACGAGAAAGCAGCGAAAGTGAAGTCCATTACTGCCGACGGCGTGCCAGTAGAACCCACAGAAGAGGAAATGCCCTACATCGCAGGCGTGATTAGCCTGGCACTCCTGACCTACGAAACAGAAGAAGTGCACGATGAAGAAACAGGCATTATCACTGTGAAGACGCATGAGACGCCATGGAACTCACCTGCCCGTCAAATGAAAAATTTGATTAATAAGTAACCTAAAGAGACATCAATGAAACAGTATAATTATAAAATCGGTGGCATTGACTACGAAGTGACAATTCATGGCATTAAGGGCCAAATTGCAACGCTCGAAGTAAACGGAATGCCTTTTAATGTTGAGATCGTAGGTTCTACGCTTTCAGAAGAAGATCTTCCCACGATGGGAGCCGCAACACCTCAAGCGGCAGCTACTCCAGCAGCAGCGCCTGCTCCCGCTCCAACTGCAAATTCTACAAAGGGTGCAGCAGGTAGTGGCACACCCGTTAAGGCACCCCTCCCAGGTGTTGTGACCAAGGTGCTTGTAGGTGATGGTCAGCATGTGAAGAAGGGTGATGTGGTACTTGTGCTTGAAGCCATGAAGATGGAAAATAACATCACAGCAGAATGCGACGGTAAGGTAACAGGTATTTGTTGCGAAGCTGGCGATAGCGTGATGGAAGGCACGACGCTGATTACCATTGGGTAAAACAACAATTGTTATAAATAGAAAATGCGAATCTCTTGGTATGTCCAATTAGGATTTGGGATGCGCTTCGTTTTTATTGTG
>JAGBYN010000074.1 GCA_017628775.1 Bacteroidaceae bacterium
CGTGCCCCAACAAGAGGACAAGGATCTCTCAACTCTAAACTCTCCTCTCTCAACTTTAAACTCTCTCTACATTTGTTGGGGTAATGACGACGGGCCGACACGGTGATCGGCCCCTACCTCCCAACTTCTTAATGAGCCAAAGGCTCCTCTTAACCTCTTAACGGACCTTTAGGTCCCTCTTAACGAGGCGAAGCCTCTTCTCTCATCTCTCAACTCTCCCTCTTTCCTACTAAATTTTCACTACTTTGCGAAAATCTTTGTGTTTTCGCTACTTTATTGTAACTTTGGTGCGAAATTTTTAATTTTTTTGCGGTTCAAGGCAAGTGAATGTATCTGGGGCAGTGCTTTCGTGCGCTGTGCCGCATGATTCATTACTGCTTTGAACATGAAATATTTTGTTATGAAGAAGATATTTTGCTTGTTAATGTTTTGCTGTTCCTTGATGATGCAAGCCCAGCAGGCGCCTAAGCGTGAGTTCCGCGGTGCTTGGATACAAATCATTAATGGACAGTTCCAGGGTATGGCTCGCCATCAGATGCAAGCCAACCTCACGAATCAGTTGAATACATTGAAAGCCTGTGGGGTGAATACCATTATCTTTCAGGTGCGCGGCGAGGCAGATGCGTTGTAAGAAAGTCCATATGAACCATGGAGCCGTTTCCTGACGGGTGTTCAAGGTCAACCCCCTTCACCATATTGGGACCCCTTAGCGTGGATGGTTGATGAATGCCACAAGCGCGGCATGGAACTTCATGCCTGGATCAATCCTTATCGTGCCAAGACCAAAACCACAAAAGAGCTTGCTGCGTCTCACCCATATGTGCAAGCCCCTGAACGCTTCTTTGCCTATGGCGATTTATTGATATTCGATCCTGGTTTGCCCGAAAATCAAGAGTATATTTGTACCATCGTGAAGGATATCCTGACCCGCTACGATGTGGATGGTCTGCACATGGATGATTATTTCTATCCTTATCCCGAAGCCGGACGAGCTATTCCCGACGATGCCACCTATCAGAAATACCGCAATGGTATTACCAATAAGGATGATTGGCGCCGATACAATGTGAATTGCTTGATTGAAAAATTGTCGCGCGTGGTTCGTGAAACGAAACCTTGGGTGAAGTTCGGTATCTCGCCCTTTGGCATATACCACAACGCCCGAAATGGTGGTTTCGTCAAGGGTAGTCAAACGAAGGGTTTGCAAAACTACGATGATCTTTATGCCGATATCCTTTACTGGGTGAATAAAGGCTGGATCGATTATAACGTGCCCCAAATCTATTGGGAAATAGGCCATCCTGCAGCCGACTATGAAGAATTAATCAAGTGGTGGTCAACCCACGCTGCAAATCGTCCGCTGATTATCGGACAGGACGTGGAGCGCACCGTGCGCGCTGCCGACCGTCAGGTGCCCACTCAAAATCAAATGGCGGCTAAATTCCAGTTGCAACGCTCCTTGCCTAATATCAATGGCTCATGTCTGTGGTACAGCGCTGCCGTGGTGCGCAATGAAGGCGGATATGCCTCAGAGTTGGCTTACAACTACCACAAAACGCCTGCCCTCCAGCCTTTAATGCCTTTTATCGATGATAAGGCGCCCCGTAAGGTGAAAGGTCTTGACGACCGCTGGATGCCCGATGGCTATTATCTCTTCTGGCAAGCGCCCAAGGCGAAAAAGGAAATGGATAAAGCCCAATACTACGTGGTGTATCGCTTTGCACAAGGCGAGAAAATTAACCTTGAACAAGCCGATCATATTGTAACGATAACTAAACAGACTTTGCTTAAATTGCCTTACCAAAATGGTAAAACAAAATACACGTATGTGGTCACTGCACTCGACCGTTTACAAAACGAAAGTAAGGCAGCAAAAGTAAAGGTGAAACTATAAAAAAACTTCCCTGTACATGAAAGTATTAAAATTCGGCGGTTCCTCAGTAGGAGCCGTAGAGAGTATTCTCAATATAAAAAGAATTGCCGAAAACAACGACCAACCCATTGTGGTGGTGGTTTCGGCTTTGGGTGGCGTGACCGACCGCCTTATTGCTTTGGGTAAAAGAGCTGCTCAGGGCGATCCAACGTACCTAACAGAAGTGGATGCACTTGTGTTGCGCCACACTGAGATGGTAGAGACAGTGATACCAAACGACCGCCAGGCCGGACTCCATACGCAGATGGATGCCATCTTCGAAGATTTGCGGAGTATCCTCCACGGGGTTTTCCTGATTCAAGACCTCACGGAAAAGACCGCTGATGTTATCGTTGCCTTTGGTGAGCGTTTGTCCTCGCTGATCGTGGCAACGCTGATTGATGGCGCTCGCCATTTCGAAGCACGTAATATCATTAAAACGCAACGCCAGGGCAATAAGCATGTGGTGAACTATGAGTTAACCAATGCTTTGATTTCAGACAACTTCGGCCGTTGGAAGGGCATTGCCGTGATGGGTGGTTTCATTGCCACCGATATGGAGACGGGTGCCACGACAAACCTCGGTCGTGGAGGCTCGGACTTCACTGCGGCGATTGTTGCTGCGGCGCTCGATGCTGAGGCTTTGGAAATATGGACCGACGTGAATGGCTTTATGACAGCCGACCCACGCGTGATCTCAAAGGCTTATACCATCGATGAACTATCGTACAACGAAGCCATGGAGCTTTGCAACTTCGGGGCGAAGGTGGTGTATCCCCCCACGATCTATCCCGTGTGCGTCAAGAATATTCCCATCTTGGTGAAGAACACCTTTAACCCCGAGGCTAAGGGCAGTATCATCCATGCCAATGCCAAAACGAGCAAGCAACCCATTCGCGGTATTTCTTCCGTTAATGAAATGTCGCTCGTCACGGTGAGCGGTCTTTCAATGGTGGGCGTTGTGGGTGTGAACCGACGTATCTTTGCTACCCTCACCCGTGGGGGCATCAGTGTGTTTATGGTGGCACAAACCTCATCAGAAACGAGTACCTCGCTTTGCGTCACAACGCAAGATGCAGCAAAGGCATGCCAACTCCTGGACCATGAGTTTGCCGCAGAAATTGCAGAGGGCGCGATGAACCCCACCATTCACCAGGATGACTTAGCTACAGTGGCTGTTGTGGGTGAACCCATGGCGAACAGTTCGGGTGTTGCCGGACGTCTCTTCGCCGTGTTGGGCAAGAATGGTATTAACATCAATGCGATGGCGCAAAGCGCGTTGGAAAAGAATATCTCGTTTGTCGTTGATAAGCATCAATTGCGCAAGGCCTTAGAAGTAATTCACGACAGTTTCTTTTTGAGTCAGCACGAGGAACTCAATGTCTTTTTGTGTGGCACAGGAACGGTAGGTGGAAGTCTCTTGCAACAACTCGCCGCTCAACGTGAATTGCTCATGAGCGAACGTGGGCTGAAGATCAACCTCGTTGGGGTGTGTGGACGCACAAAGGCAGCGTTCTCGCGCGAAGGCATCGATCCTGCACGTTACAAGGAAGCCCTTGAACAGAGCGATAAGAAGGGTGGTGTGGAAGAAATGGTGGATGAAATTATTCGCTTGAATGTATTCAACTCTGTTTTCGTGGATTGCACCGCCAGCGAAGCTGTTGCTGCGCAATATGAACGTCTGTTGGCTGCCAATGTGGCCGTCGTGGCTGCCAATAAAGTGGCAGCTTCATCAAGCTACGATAATTATGAACGCCTCAAGCATCTGGCGCGCCAACGTGGGGTGAAGTATCTTTTTGAAACCAATGTGGGCGCTGGCCTTCCTATTATAAATACCATCAACGATCTCCGTGCGTCGGGCGATAAGATTATTGAAATCAAAGCCGTGTTGAGCGGTACGCTCAACTTCGTGTTCAACACCCTGTCGAAGGATATTCCTTTGAGTCGGGCCGTGAAGATGGCGCAGGAGGCCGGTTATTCTGAACCCGACCCACGCATTGACCTTTCCGGCAAGGACGTGATTCGTAAAATCACGATCTTGGCGCGTGAAAGTGGCTATCGTGTTGAAACCGATGAAATCGCTAAGGAGTTGTTTATTCCCAACCATTTGTTTGAAGGTACGCTCGATGCCTTCTGGGCAGGTCTTCCCGACCTCGATGCCCAATTCGAGGCTGAACGCCAACGCTTAGAGGCTGAAAACAAACGTTGGCGCTTTGTGGCAGAATGGACTGAAGGTAAGGGTAAAGTAAGCCTTTGCGAAATTCCTTTAGGTCATCCCTTCTACGACCTTGAAGGGTCTAACAATATTATTTTGCTCACCACAGAACGTTATCGCGAATACCCCATGCTCATTCAAGGCTATGGCGCAGGTGCTGCCGTCACCGCGGCTGGTGTCTTTGCGGATATTATGCGATTGAAGTAGTGGGGGAGTTCTAGGAGGCTCTAGGAAGTTATAGGAAACTTTAGGAAGTTATAGGAATTTTCTAGATATTCTTGATATTCAAGATGCTCTGGAGATTCTATATTTTTCGAGGGCCCAACGACTTTAAAGCCCTTAGAAACTTTAGAGCTCTTTTTAAAAAATCATGCAACAAATACTTTCTTTTCGTGTTGTGCCTGCTGTTGCGGCTCAGGATGCTGAATTAAAAAAGCGAGCCGCGCAGGAGTTGGGCGTAGCACCCCATAGAATAAAGGCAGTGCGTGTTAGGAAACGCAGTATTGATGCCCGCCAACGCACGGTGTTCGTCAACCTCACCATTGAGGCCTTTATCGATGAAAATCCACCAGCATTGGATTATGAACCGATTGTTTATCCTCATGTTGAGGGTGCTGAGTCGGTGGTTGTGGTCGGTGCCGGACCAGGTGGGCTTTTCGCTGCCCTTCGTTTGATTGAGTTGGGAAAACGCCCCATTGTGTTAGAGCGTGGCAAAGACGTGCATGAACGCCGTAAGGATATTGCGCGTATCTCGCGTGAGCATATTGTTGACCCCGAAAGTAATTATTCTTTCGGTGAAGGGGGAGCTGGCGCATACTCCGATGGTAAATTATTTACCCGTTCAAAGAAACGTGGCAATATCGAAAAGATTTTGCGCGTGTTCTGCCAGCATGGTGCCCTTACCGATATTCTGGTGGATGCTCATCCCCACATCGGAACCGATCGCTTGCCCCGTATCATCGAGCGTATGCGCGAGCAAATCAAAGCGTCGGGTGGCGAGGTGCATTTCGGGCAACGTGTGGATCGATTGTTGTTTAAAGCCAACAATCAAGTGGTGGGCGTACAAACGCAGACGGGGCAGGAGTTCTATGGTCCCGTAATCCTGGCAACAGGTCATTCAGCGCGCGATGTTTACCGTTATCTCGTTGAGGCAGGCATAGAAGTAGAGGCCAAGGGCATTGCAGTGGGTGTGCGTTTGGAACATTCGGCGCACCACATTGATTGCCTTCAATACCACAATCGTGAGGGACGTGGCAAGTACCTCCCCGCAGCAGAATACAGTTACGTGGCACAAGCCAAAGGGCGTGGCGTTTATAGCTTCTGCATGTGCCCTGGTGGCGTAGTGGTGCCTGCAGCCAGTGGACCCGAGCAATTGGTGGTCAATGGTATGAGTCCCTCAACACGCAACACGGCCTGGAGCAATTCGGGCATGGTGGTTGAAACACGCCTTGAGGATTTGGATGGCGAACTGCGCCCCTTCCTGCAAGAGGCCATGAACGATGCGCGTTTTGCAGAAAACCATAAGGATATGTTTACGGCCGACCATCCTCTGCGCATGATGTATTTCCAAGAAGCCCTTGAACGTGCGTGCTGGATACAGGCTGGCGGCAAACAAACTGCTCCCGCACAACGCATGCACGATTTCGTGAACCGTAAGTTATCCGCCGATCTCTTGCCCACAAGCTATTCGCCTGGCGTGGTCGCCTCGCCTCTTCATTTCTGGATGCCTCAATTCATCACGACGCGTCTTGCTGAAGGGTTCCAAATCTTTGGACAGCGCAGTAAAGGTTTCTTGACCAACGAGGCTTTGATGATTGCGGCAGAAACACGTACTTCAGCCCCCTTGCGCATCCTGCGCGATCCCGAAACGCTGGCGCACATTCGCATTCAAGGACTTTACCCTTGTGGCGAAGGAGCTGGCTATGCCGGCGGTATCGTCAGTGCTGCCGTCGATGGCGAGCGCTGTGCTGAGGCTGTGGCAGGCTGTGAATTTAGATAATATAGGAGCTCTATATATAGGATTTCTTACGTTCTCCTATTTCCCACTCAACAAACCAACCTTATGATCCACCCTTTAATTGAAAAATATTATCCTGAAGACAATGAACTGCGCAGAATCTTGCTCACACACAGTGAGCAGGTGGTGAAGCGTGCTCTGAAGATTGCGGATGCTCATCCCGAATGGTGTTTGAACCGCCAATTATTGGAAGAGGGCGCATGGCTTCATGACATTGGTGTGTTCTTGACCGACGCACCAGGGATTCATTGCTTTGGCACTCATCCTTATTTAATGCATGGTGTGCTGGGGGCAGAACTGATGCGTCAGGAGGGGCGCGAGGACTTGGCACGCATTTGCGAGCGCCACACGGGCACAGGACTTACTGTTGAAAATATCATCGAACAAGGATTGGCCTTGCCGCATCGTGATTTCCGCCCCGAGACATTAGAGGAACAGGTGATTTGCTATGCCGATAAATTCTATTCAAAAAGTCATTTGGAACGTGAGCGCACCGTTGAGCAAACGGCAAAGAGTCTTGAGAAGTTTGGAGCAGCTGGTGTAGAAATCTTTTTGAACTGGGCACAGCGCTTTGAGTCGTACACATTAAATAATTAGACCATGAAGATCTTGAAATCATGCTTTGGATTAGCCTTGCTTTTTGGTGTTGCTGCTTGTGGCAACAAATCGGAACGTGTCGTTTATGAAGCTGTTCCGCCTGAAGATTTGTCGAGCGAAGAAGGGGTGGTATATCTTGAAAATGAGCGTTTGAAAAGTCCGATCTCTGTGGAGGATTTTTTAAGTCTTGCTGAGGTTCATGATATTGAAGATTTTTTGGGCAACTATAATAATATAGAGCGGGCTAAGGAAAACCCCGAACTGGCATCGTATTTCATGGCCACGAAGCGTGATTCCGCTGTGATGCGCTTGGCAAACCGTTTTATGCGTATGTCAAACTTGGCGGAAACCAATGGTAAGGCTGATGATAAATTACGATGGGCACAGGCGGTGCGTGTCGCCCTTGATGAGTTCTGTCAAAATGAGGTTGGCGTGAGTGCCGACTCTGCGCTACAGGACGTTGAACACATGATGTGCAAATTCTCGAATGACTCGCAGATGGAGATGAATTTCTTGTCTTACGTCTATGCAACCATCTCCTATTTCAAGGTGATTAATGACTACAACCAATGGTTTGATGCCGCTCCTAAAGCACTCTTGCCGTTGTTGCGTGAGGAGTATCAAGCCTGGCACGATTTCAATATGGCGCGCTATAAGTTCTGGTCGGAAGTGTCATACACACAAGCCTGGTACAGCATGAAACCCTTGGAAACGAATGGATATTATGCCGAACTGGCAACGGAACGCCGTGAGGACCTCAAGTTGGAACGCTCAATCATTGAAAACAGTGAATCTTATCTTCAAAAGGGTGAGACCGTGACGACTAAAATGTGGGAACAATGGATTGAGGACCATTCCGTGCCAAAGGATATTGATGATTTAAAAGAAATGGAGCACGAAGAATTGATACCCAGCGAAAGTCATGTTGCAGAATGCGTGTCCACCCTGAAGTCAACCTGCTCACGCTGGCTTAAAGCACGTCAGGCCATTGCCGCTGCATTACCGTCAGCGCAAGCCAAAGCCTACGACAATCTGACGGCTGATATTCATTTCCGCATCATTGACAATAAACCTATAGATCCAGATCTCTTGTATGAGTCTGAAGAATAAACATCATAAAATCCCCCTACCGAGGCACTCCGATGCTCCAGTAGGGGGACTTTTATTGTATGTCGTCTGTTTCAAGCTTACGCTCGTTTTTATAGTATCTTTTTGATTATCTAACTATAACCTTTTCCTTTCCAACGATATAAACACCAGACGCTTGGTTTTTAATGGTGCGGAGCTTACGTCCGTCAATAGTGTAGATGTTCTGGTGCGTTTCTGATTCCACCTTGGTTATTCCTGTGGGATCTTCCACCTGAAGGATGGCATCTACAATGAATCCGCCATTGGCGATAATGCCGTTGCTGCCAGTAGGTGTACCATCTGCAGCCAATTGTCCGCCTGGGTCCACACTGTTCCAGTCCACTTTGAAGCGGATGCGATAGGTGCCAGGTGTTTCGGGTGCGTTGAAGGGTGGACAATCCATCGTGTTGCGTGCACTGCCCGATAAGGCCGTGCCTGCTGAATTAAATCCACTTTCAGCATTGTCAAAACTACCCGAATAGAAACTAAAGGTCTTCACTTCAGTGTCGCTTTGCTTGACATCGCCTTCTTTGTAGGAGAACATCGCGTCGTTGTTTTCGTCAATAAACACGTAGCCATGCATCCATGCGCCAGAGTAACCAAACTCAGCTTTCAGTTCATCGCCTGGTTGGCAATGGAAGTATTGCTCGGCTTTGCGGGTTTGGTTTTTATACACCTTATTGCCGCTGAGGTTGATGGTTTGCTTGTCTTTGCCAGTGACTGTTAACGAAACGCTGTTCAGGCTTCGGTCTGTTCGTGTGGCAGCAGTGTTCTTGGGGAAGTTTACGGGATAGGTACCATCATCTTCTTCATTGACTTCACCTTCGGTTGTAGCAAAAACAGCGACGAGGTTTTTGTTTTCAGTCATCGTGGTGGTATAAGCCGCTTTTGAAGAGATTAAGGTTCTGCCTTGGCGCCAGCCGTGGAAGAAAAAGCCTTCCTTCACTTCAGCCACAACTGTGACTTCTGTGTCAAAATCAACGTTCACCTCTGTGCCTTCCATGTTCTCAATCTTTACGGTGCCTCGTGTGTCGTCATTGCTTGCCACGCTCAGCACGCGTCCCGTTTGTTGAGCACCAATACTTATGGGCAGGTCGTAAATGGTGCCGTAAAAGTCCGCATTAGGTGTTTCGGCGCCACTTTGATCCACGCGTATGCGGAAGCGACCTTTTTGGTAGGGGACTGCAGGGATGGTAAACTTTGCTTCGAGTTGTTCGGCCACTTCTGGTTTGGCACTTTGCTCAAAAACACCATCGCCGTTAAAATCAGCCCAAATCGTTACTGTGAGTCCTTCTACATCAGCACCAATCAAGTTTGCACTAAGTGTGATCTCACTTCCGGGCATCAGCACGGCACGTTCCAGGGTGTAGATCGTGTAGCGTCCTGTGGTTGTGGGTTTATAGTTTAGCTCTGTCAAAGCGCCCTCGCCGGTGATGTTTATTTGGCTCAATCGTGTATTTGCTGAATACGTACCACAAGGGATGCGGTAAGCCGCAATAGAAGGGCATACATCGCTGTCCTCTACATCAGGTTCAGCAGGGCCTTCGGGCGAGTAATCCACTTCGGTGATGTTCCAATAAGAGTTGCCACGTCCTGTTTTAATGTAGTACGCCACCACACCGCTGGTACCCTTGTTAAGGCCGAGTGTCGCATCTTCATTATAGTTGATGGTGCCTTGGTCGTTAGAGGCCAGGAAGTAAGTTGTGCCCGAACCTGTTGTGCCAGCGCCTGTGCTGATGATGTATTCCACAGGGTCGTTGCCTAAAGCCACCAGTGTGCTCACGGTAATATTTGTGCTTTGCATGTAGGTGTTTGTGGCTACATTCTTGATGTAATAGCAGTCGGCATTTCCTGTCGGAATAAATTACCATACATAGCAACCATCGTTGTCCTTCTTACTACCTATTTGCATCTGAAGGTTAGAGGCGTAGATGTAAGAACCACTTTCTCCATTTCGATTAATGGTATAGTATTTATCTTGTTAAAAAGCCCAAACCTGGAAGGTCATTAAGAAGGCTAAGAACAATAGACCTATTTTTCTCATAATAGTAGATTGATTCGTTTATGTTGAATGTCGCAGTGAGATTTTTTGACTTTTACTTGACACTATCTTCTGCTGGTTTCGCCAGGCATGGTCACTGTGAAAAGGTCGCTCTTCGTGTGCTCTTCATTGATGATCTTCACCATCTGCTCAACGATTTGTGGGTTTTGAGCAGCGATGTCGTTGTCCTCGTGAATATCTACAGAAAGGTCGTATAAATATTTATTGCCATTCTTCACAATCAACTTCCAGTTGCCCATGCGCAGCGCCATCATGTTTGTTTCGTGGAACTCCCAGTAAAGGAACTCGTGCTTTTCTTGCTGGGCATTGTTGCCACGGAGCGTTTCGTTGAATGAAATACCATCAAAGTATTGAGCCGTGGTGCTTGCCTTGCGGCTGTAAGCATCGCCATTCAATCCGGCATAGTCAAGCAATGTGGGCATCAGGTCGTAGAACGCCAATTGGTGGTCGTTGGTAACACCTGCTGGAACGCCAGGTCCCTTGGCGATGAAAGGCACGCGAATACCACCTTCGTGGGTAGAGCGCTTTGTGCCCTTGAGGAGGCCATCGCGATTAAACCATGCAGGGTCTGCACCGCCCTCTTCGTGAGGACCGTTGTCCGATGTGAAGATTACCAGCGTATTGTCTGCCAAACCCTTTTCCTCGAGTTTCTTGAAGATCTCGCCCACCTGTGCATCAAGGCGTGTCACCATGGCAGCAAATTGAGCATGTCGGTTGTCGTTCTTGTAATACCACGAACTGAAAGCGCCGCCAAAGCCACTGTCGTCGCATTGGAAGGCTTGGATGTACTTTTGCAAGATGCTGTCGTTGGGTTGCCACAATTCCGCATGAGGCAAGGTGTAGGTAAAGATGCCCAAGAAAGGTTGGTCGTCGCTTTGACGGTCTAACCAATCCAAAGCATATTGATGGATGAGGTCGGCGGTGTATTGAGAACGGTTTTCATAGTCCGGATGACCTGAAGAAACGTCCTTGTGCTTGATATTTTCTTCAAGTACATCCACAACGATGTGCTTGTCGCCATACTTCTCAGGGTCATAACGGTTGAGGAAGTTGGGGTAGTACGTGTGGGCCTGGAATTGACAAATCGGACCATAGTAGCAGTCGATGCCGCGTTTGTTGGGCAATGATGACGAACTGCTGGTGCTCCAGGCGTTGGTGTCGGTATTGCCATCCTTGTCCACCTTGTAGGTGTCGGGGTAGTCTAAGTTGTAGTAGCCACCAGCCCATTTGCCAAACATACCTGTGGTGTAACCCGCTTCCTTAAACAATTCAGGAATGATCTTATGCGTGTTTTTATAAGGCTCCTGTCCGATAACCTCATAGTCAGAGTTGTTGCCAAACATATTGGCTTGCAAACTGCTTTGCCAATACTCACGATTGCCGCGAACGTGTACGTGCCCCGTGTGTTGTCCAGTCATGAAACTCGCACGCGAAGGTGCACTTACTGGACTACCAGCGTAAGCCTGTGTGAAGCGCATTCCTTCTGCCGCCATACGGTCTAAGTTGGGCGTTGAAATCAATTGTTGGCCATAGCAACCCAAGTCACCATATCCCATGTCGTCGCACATGATATAGATGATGTTGGGGCGTTCTTGTGCAAGTGCCAATGTGGGCAGTGCACTGGCTATCAGTAAAAGGGTACTTTTTCTGTTCATAAATATTATGGATGTTTTAAGGTTTATAAACTGTTGGTTGTTGTAAATTACAAACTGCAATCTGTTGATAAAGATACGTTATTTTTTCTGATGTTTCCAAAGAAAGTGCGTAAAATCGGTGTGTAAACCAATGTTGCTCTTTCTTGTTATTGATTAAAGCCTTTATGGGTTAAGAATTCCCAGATGCGCTCTAAAAAGGTGTAACTGCCAGTTTCGGGTGAAGCCGACTGCTGGAAACAATGTGGGCGGGTGGCTAAGGTGTGGAGTTCCGATTGTATGCCCATTTGTTGCATGCGTTCCCATGCCTTTACCGAGTTCATTGCTGCCCATCTGTCGGCATCACCATGCAGGAAGAGCATGGGGGCGGTGTTGAGGTCGAATGAAAATTCGGGGGTGATGATGGCGCTTTCGTCATTGCCCCCTGTGGTGTTGTGATGGTCCTCGCCATCCGTGAGTACGTAGGCTGGATAAAGTGCGATTCCCCATTGCACATGGCAGGGCATTTTGTCGATGTTGTCTATGGGCCAATACGCTTGATGTTTTGATGAGGTCACCCCCATTAGAGTCAGATGTCCACCTGCAGAACCGCCCATGATGCCTATTCTGTTGGGGTCTAAACCGTGGAATAGAGCTTCCTGGCGCACCAACCGAATGGCCCGTTGTAGGTCCTGCCATGCTGTGGTGTGCTTGCTAAGTCCGTCGAGGGGTCTTGGGGTTCGGTATCTTAATGTAACAACGGTCATGCCCTTTTCATTCAGGTAGCGGCGAATGGGGACAACTTCAAAACCATCGGTGGTGTTGGTCTTATAAGCTCCGCCCGAGCATATGATTTGAATGGCCTTTGTCTTGAGTTCTTTGGGGAAGTGCCATTCAATATAGGGTTTGCATTGATGGGGTTGGAAGTTGGGTGTTTGTCCTTCTGGCCAAAGATCCTTTTTGATGTAATTGCCTCGGCTGTTGTTGTCTGCAAAACGGTCTATGATTTTCTCTTCACGTGCCAGTGGCATGATGAATCCCATTTGGTGCATAAACTCAATGCCTCGTTCCAGGCCCCACGCACCATGTCCTTTGTCGGGGAAGAGGTGAAGTTCTGCCGGAATATTTCTGCGTCGTAGCTCTCGATACACTAAAGTCGAGGTGTAGGGCGAATAGATATCTTGCCCGCCATGATGCAAACTCATTGGTGGTGTGCGTTCGTCAAATTGAAATACCTGACTTAAATGCACGTCTGTTCCGTAGCCTTGCCGTGTGGATGGCGTACCGAGTTCTGCATCTGTTGTGCCGTAAGCTGGTGCATGGATAATCCCCCAATTGATGTGGCAGGAAATACTGTCGATTGTGTCAATGGGGGCGTAGGTTTGTGTTTGCGAACTTGTGCCCATAAGCAAACCTAAGTGCCCACCTGCCGACATGGCAACAACGCCAATCTTTTCAGCGTCAAATCCTCTTTTACGGGCTTCGTGGCGCACTAAGCGCACTGCACGTTGGGCATCAACCCATGCCGATTGATAGATTGGGAGATCTTTGGGGCGCGGTGTGCGGTAAACAAAATTGACGCATTGAAACCCAAGCTCCGTAAACACTTTGCGCCATTGTTTGATCAACCCAACATCGCAGCAATTTTCATAACTGCCTCCAGAGATGAGAATCATACATCCTCCGTTTTGCTGATTTGCGTTGGGGGCAGCAAACCATTCCAGATATGGGATTTTATGCTCTTCGGGGTTGAAATCTTTGCGTTTCACCTCGTCGGTCATGGCTGCAATCTGATGGGGCTGTTTCAAGGGCATCTTCCCTTCTGGCCATATGTTTTGTCGTTCTTGTGCATAGAGTTCCACCGAGGTTAATAGCCAAAAAAGTAGAAATAGTTTTTTCATGGGATAGGTTTTGGTATTTCTTGACCAAATTACGAAGAAAATGGTAATACCTCCATATTTTAAGGCCTAAAAAATGAGATGTTTTTTCATTTAGTGTTGGTTCTGCTTAGAGTAAACCTTGACGTTTGGTTCGTTTTTTTTGTAACTTTGCATAGCAAACCATTAAATTCTTATGAGATGAGAATGCAAAAGAACTTCTACGGTCTTTACGTTTTGTTGTTTGTTGCTTTCTTACAAACGTCAGCTTTCGCTAGCAACATGCGTGATGCATTCACCGATAGTATTATTGCAAAAACAGAAAATTACATTGTTGAGCGGGTGGAGGAGGCTGTTGATGACCGATATGGATTTAGCAGCATTTTCAGGGTGCTATGGGATGTGCCTTTTTCCAGCGATGAGGCCAGGAAGGCGCGTTGGAAAGCGCATTTTGAAGAATTTGGCATTTCCAAAGACAGCATAACGCGTTTCGTGAACGAACAGATCATGGGCTTCAATGCCATGGTGCCGCAAAAGGAAAAGAAAATAACATCCGAGTATATTGAATTGTGGATGATGGACCCTTTGACTAAAGTAAATGTTCCCGATCTGAACCCTATTGATGAAGCTTCGTTTGATTTGATTATTAAGCGTGATCGCTATGAGTTGATTGCTTTAGTGGTGGCCTTTCCTTTAGAAATTATGGTCATCGCCATTGTTTGCGGTTTTATCGGTGCCATCATCGGCATTATTGATCTGCGTTCTGAAAAGATAGAAAATCTGTTGGTGCAATGCGTTTGTGTGCTCGCAACATTTGTCGTGGCCTTCTATTTGGCGATTTATTTTTTAGTGCCCATAGAAGTGGAAATCACCAACAGCATTACAGAAAATATGTTCCGTCAAATCTCTAATATGAATATCTTTGAGCAATTATGAAACAACTTATTGTATTACTTCTTGCTTTATCATGTCTGTCGTGTGGTAATAGTGTGAAGAAAACTGCACAAAACGTAACCAAGATTGTTGCATCCAATACGGCTAAGCAAACTGTTAAGCAAACCACGAAAGCGTCTATTAAAAAGTACAGCAAGCAAGTTGTGAAGAGTATGACGAAAGAGGAACTCAATGTTTTTAAAATGGCCAATTACCGAGAAACGGCATGGGCCATCAATGGCAAAACAAAACCTATTCTCGTATCTCCTAAATTTGATCCTCATTTAACCATTTCAAGAAAATACACGGGTGATTTCGACCCTGTTCAGTTTCACAAGGGTAATCCACGTTATGTGAGAGATGGTATGGAAACCAACTTGGGACGCATGAAAAGAGGTAAGGCACCTTTGTTTCTCGACCCTAACAATACAAAACCTGAATACCACGGATACACTCCCTTTGAACTGCACCACGGCGGACAGAAGGCCGATCCAAAGTATTTCGCGCTTATGGCAGAAGAACATTCAACGGCAACAAATATCCTCCACCCCAAAAAGGTGGGTAGCGAAATCAACCGTGCTGAGTTTAGCCAAAAAGAACGTGAACCATTGTATAAGGCATTGGCAGAAGTGATTGACTAAAGCATGTATGGTGGGCTGTGGATCCTCAAAAGGCTTTGTATTTAACGCAGTGTACCCCGAATGTCAAGTTGGCATTCGGGGTACACTGCGTTTGGGATTATTGATCTTGCGAGGCAATCAGCCGCTTATTCCTTGCGTAGCAAAATAACCTTGATGTAGTCTTTTATTCTAAAACCGTGATTGCCGGCGCCCCCTTGCGAGTCGTTGATGAGCAATAGGGTTTGCGTACCGTCGTTGAGCACCTGTCCCAGGCACATGCCCTCGTAGTTGGCAAGGTTATAAGCCACCCCCGACAGGCGGGTCGTGAAATTCGCCACGAGTTTCTTGATCATAAAATCGTTGTGGTCAATCTCAGGCAGGGGAATATCGGGCGTGACGGGAATGCTTGTGGCAGGATTCACCTCAAACAACTTACATTCAACGTGCGAACTCATGTAATTGGGTGAGATGCGCACTTCGCGTTCCAACACGAACAAGCGTCCATCGGGTAAGGCGCAGATGGCTGGTACGCCAATGGTGTAGCTTCGTCCTCCGTCCTTGGCCTTACCGCGGTCCATGCGGTATGCATATTGTTTTTGGGGTTGCAGGTTCGTGTCGAAACTTTGCAGTCTCAATACGTTTTGTGCCTCCAGGGTTGAGGCTGTTGCTGCAGGACCATCAGATTTTAATGTCGCTTCGGTTGTGGTCCAAAATACGTTTCTGTGGGCGTCAAAGGTTAGGGCTTCAAATCCTAAATTACCGTAGATGTTATCTTTTTGAAAGAGGGTGGGTATGTTCAGGCTTCGTCCTGTTTTTTGACCTTCTAAAGTATATTCTTCAATGCTTTGTTGGTGTTCAGAGCAAATGAAGAGGGTGTTCGTGCTGGGCAGATAAGCCACATCTTCCAAATCGCTTGTTGAGATATTCGCGGTGTCGGTGCTTACGGGTGTCACCCCTATTAAGGAATCTGTTTTGATGTATTCCACTTCGCCCGTTTTGTTGTTTTGCATGATGGTGAAGAGGTAGAAACCATCCAATGGTTCTTTGTCGCTCACCACGGCGTAAGTGTTGTTGCCAATAGGCGTGATGCCGCTGTAGTTTGCGGCTTTGATGTTCCATTGATACATCCCTTTTTGTCGGAGCAGGTCCAATTTCTGTCCCCAGGTGCTTGTGGGGAAAAAGGAAGGGATACAACAAACGATGAGGGTTTTAATGAGTTTATGCATAAGGATATGATGTTGTAAGGAGACAATGCTTCGTTTTGTTTACTCAAAGATCAGCTCACCATCAAAGGTGGTGACGCGAAAGCGGATGCTGTCGGTCTTGGGGAGTGTGAATAACGGGCACGACACATACACAGTCTGGTAAAAGTGCTGTGCGGCATTGTTGTCGTGGTGCAACAATGTCAAGTGTTGCGTGGTCGAGCCATCGGCATTGGTGCTGATGCCTGCATTGTGAAAGCTGATGCGATGTTTGCCATCGACATTCGATTTCAGGCGCAGTTGGAAATTATAGTACCCTCCACTTTTCCATGCAGCCACCACATCCAGTGGATGGCGCACCTGCTGGGCTCCAGGATAGCTTTCGGGCATGGGGGAGTGGATGTTTGAACAACTCTTCAGTTCGATGAGATCATCGTGTTCGATGTAAAGGGCATAAACCCGATAGGTGGTGTCTGCCACTAATCCTTTGAGCATCGTATTGAGTTTTAGGTTTTGCCCATCATCGCGAGTCAAGTATAGAGCCGTGCCATCGCGATAGGTATGTATCGTTGCCAGGTCCTGTCGGTATGACAACAACGTATCGCTTTCCTCGTTGCATGAAAGGAGCAATAAGGAAAGCGATACGTAGGTTATAATCCGTATGATATACTTCATGAACGTGCTGCTTGCTGATTAAATACGGGGTTGGCGTACATCGTTAAGATAGACTTTCTGAGGAAGCCCTCGTCCTTATTGGGCAAGTCAATCAAGGCGATGCGGTCTGCCAGGTAGTTTTCGAAATTCTTTTTCTCTTGAGGGGTGTATTCACCGCTGTTGTCGGTGTTGTTGTTCAAGAGGTCGGCAGCGACATAATTACAAGGATATAATCTATAGCGCAAGTGGATTTCTTTATCCATGCGTTGTGCCAACTGCGTGAAGAAGTCAGCCTTGGGCAGGTCGGCAATCTCATCAATCCAAGTGTTGACGCATGGCGCTGTGCAGTAGTGCACTCTTCCCTTAAATCCCTTGATGCCTGTAGCCATATTGTTCAAGTCATCCTCCTTCGATTTTTTAAATTCAGGGTTGTCGCGCTTTTGTTGAAACTCCTTCGCTTTGAGGTAATCGCAGGGGTCATATTCGTATGAAATGGACAAGGGCACGATATTCATTTCTTTGATGCTATCCACGTGGCTACCCTTTCCGCCCATCGCCACCATTTTAAGTACGGCATCCTGAGTGCGGTCGTTAGAGTCCTTGGCGCGTCCTTCTCGTTGGGCAATCCACAGGTTTTCCTTCTTTTGGGTCACGGCAAAGTGCATGTATTCGCTCATGCGCTTGCTGGCCATGAGTAATTCACGTCCGGTGACAGAGCGCTGCACCACAAATGATTTATTGATGCGCACCAGGTCCTTGATCCAAGGCTTAATGAGCAGGTTATCGCCAATGGCAATCTCTACTGTTGTGGGGAATCCATGTTTATAGAGCAACCCACAAAGGTAAGCAGAGTCAAGAACGATGTCGCGGTGGTTTGAGATAAACGTGTAGCGCATGTCCTTGTTTGGGGTGGCACTGTAGTCGAAGGTACAACCATTCGTGCAATCTGCCCAACTTTTCTTAACAATGGGATAAGCAATCTTCTGTTGAAATTCCAAGTTTGTTTTGCACGACTTTACGCGATATTTAATAAAGAAATAGGGGATGCGGGGGATGAAGGTCTTTATGATTTTCTTAACTTCTTCATCGGCGAGCAAGCGGTCGAATACGTATGGAAGCTCCTCAGGCATAAAGGGGCGAATTTCATCAAATTCTGCAGGAATAGTCATAAGTATCAGGTTTTAGTGGTATGTAGAAATAGATGGCTTAGCTATAGGGGTGGGAGGTGGTATAGATGCAATAGATACAAGAGATGCTATAGATGCTATAGAATCTATATTATATGAGTTTGAGTAAGAAGCAAGCCGAACGGCAGTTGTACTCTTAACTCTCCTCTCTCAATTCTAAACTCTCCTCTCTCCTCTCTCAACTCTTCGATTCAATAATGTCGGTGAGCACGTCCTTGATGTCCAGTCCGGCGGCACGTATTTGCTGAGGGATAAAGCTTGTGGCGGTCATGCCTGGTGTGGTATTGACTTCCAGTAAATTGATTTCTTCTTGACCGTACGCCCCCGAAAGGATGTAGTCAATACGAATAATACCAAAGCAATTCAGCGCCTTGTAGATGAACTTGGTGAGTTCGCTCACCCTCTGTGCCGTTTCGTTGGCGATGCGTGCAGGTGTGATTTCTTCTACCTTGCCGTTGTATTTAGCATCGTAGTCAAAGAACTCTTGTGTTGTAACCACCTCGGTGATGGGGAATGTAATGATTTCCTCGCCCTTGCGGTAACAACCGCAGGTGATTTCTGTACCCACCATCAGTTTTTCAATCATCACCTCGTCGCTCTCATTCATCGCTTTATCGATGGCTTCGCTTAGGTCATCGATGTGCTTCACTTTTGTGACGCCAAAGCTACTGCCGCCGGCATTAGGCTTAACGAAGCAAGGGAGTCCCAGGCGCTCAATGATTTCGTGGTCGCTGGGGCGCTTCATGCCTCGACGCACCAAGATGCTGTCGCTGATGTTGATTTCGGGGTAAGCGCGTAGGTAATTGTTGAGTGCAAATTTATTAAAGGTCAACGCTTCCACAAGAACGCCGCTGGTGGAGTAGGGCATGCCGATAAGGTCGAAATAACCTTGAAGGATACCATCTTCGCCTGGTGTGCCGTGTATGGTGATGTAGGCAAAGTCGAATTTTATTTTTCCCTCAGTGGCAGTGAATGAAAAGTCATTCTTGTCGATGGGGTAAAGGTTGTTGTTGTAATGGGCTTGCCATGTGGTGCCACGCATCTCAACCACAATCACGTGGTAGCGTTCGTGGTCCATGAACGACATGAGCCCTTCCGCACTGCGTAATGAAACACCGTATTCAGAGGAGTCGCCACCAGCAACGATGGCTATATATTTTTTCATATTGTTGGGTCGTTTTGAGGTTTTAAGGTGGGGCTATAATTATCTACCTTAAGAGATTAACATGGTTGTTTGATACCAGCGATGTATGTTCTCCATTTCTCAAGGAGTTGTGTCATGTCTTCTGGCAGTGGTGCGCTAAAATCCATTTGTTCGCCCGTGCGCGGATGTTCAAATCCTAAGGTCTTGGCATGCAAGGCTTGGCGTGGACAGATGGCAAAGCAATTGCGTATAAAGCTGTTATAGGTTGAGCTTTGTGTGCCGCGCAGAATCTGGTCGCCTCCGTAGCGCTCGTCGCAAAACAACGGATGACCGATGTGCTTCATGTGGGCTCTGATCTGGTGCGTGCGTCCTGTTTCCAAGATACATTCCACGAGGGTGACGTATCCAAAACGTTCCATCACGTTGTAGTGCGTCACGGCATGCTTACCAATTCCTGAGTCGGGTGGGAAAACAGCCATTTGCATGCGGTCCTTGGGTGAGCGTCCGATATTGCCTTCAATGCGTCCGTTGTCTTCCTGGAAGTTGCTCCACACCAAGGCATTGTATCTGCGGCGTGTGGTTTTGTTGAAGAACTGCCATCCCAAATGGGTTTTGGCTTCAGGTGTTTTGGCCACGACCAGGAGTCCCGACGTGTCTTTATCGATGCGGTGCACCAAGCCCACTTCAGGACTGTTGGGATCGTAGGCTGGATTGTCGCGTAGGTGCCACGCAATGGCATTGACGAGGGTGCCCGTGTAATTGCCACATCCAGGGTGAACCACCATACCTGCGGGTTTGTTGATCACCAGCACGTCATTGTCCTCATAAACCACGTCGAGTGGGATTTCTTCAGGGATAATGATATTCTCGTAGCGTGGGCGGTCCAGCAGAAGTGTCACCACATCAAAGGGTTTCACGCGGTAATAGCTTTTTACGGGTTTCCCGTTAACGTGGATAAATCCGCTTTTCGCAGCCGCCTGAATGCGGTTGCGTGAAGTGTCGGGCATGATATTGATGAGAAACTTATCAATGCGCAGCAATTCTTGCCCTTTATCGGCTACGGCACGGAAGTGCTCGTAAAGTCCACCCGCTTCGCTGTCGGAATTTTCTTCTTCCGCAAAGTCGGGGCTGTCAATATCTAAGTCTGTTTCGTAAAGTTCAGGTGCTGTGTCTTTCATCCTGGAGGAAGTTATGGGGAGCCTATGGCTCGTTAATCGGTTAAAGGGGGAGGGGGATATAGTGGGGCTTTATTTTTTTTGTCAACAGATAATATAGGATGCTATAGGATTTTATAGGATAATATAGAATTTAGATTGGCGCGCCAATTGGACGACAGGCCGACACTGTGATCGGCCCCTACATCCGTATGGCAATCATTCACCCATCCTGCCTCTTATGGAGTTTTTCAACGAAAGTCTTTATCTGTGGTTACAAGCCTAATTCCTGGAGTAGTTTATCTACCTCGTCTTCGGGTTCTGTCGTTGTGGTTGTGTCTTCGAAATCAATCATTGTGTCTAAGGAGTCGGCAAACATTTCTTCGCCACGTCCAACGACCAGGGTGATGGGCACGTCCACGGGGAGTCGTTCGCCCACCGATAATTCTTTGCCCCTTGCTTTGAGTGCATAAACCCATTCAGCATCGCCTTCAATGTATTCGTGTTCAGTGGTTGTGAAACCCATGGACTTGAGTCGGGCTACCGCCTCGCGCATTGAAGAGTTGTTGGCTAAATCAGGAATTTGAAGTGGGCGTGCTCCATTTCCGTTTATGGTAAAGGAAATGAAACGGCCCTCTTTGATGGGTTTGCCTGGTGCAATGGATTGCTCAATGATAACGTTCGCAGGCATGGTTGTGATGTATCCGGTATCGGTGACGAAGCCATGCAGGTTCAAGGCTTCGAGTTGCATCATTACGGCTTCATAACGTTGTCCTCTGAGATCTGGCATTTCGATACTTTGCCCGTGTTTGGTGTAGGAATCGAGGAAGACCATCACGCCCCATATAATACCGGCGGTGATGATGCCCATGGCTAAGAAATTACCCCAAACCAAAGGACTGAACATCTTGTTTTTAAACGATTTGAAGTTCATGGTCATTAAAAGGTTAAGCAATTTATTAGGCGATGTCTTGTTGGTGTTCCTGAATGATTTGGCATGGCAATCCATGCGGCATTTCATGCTTTATCCATCGCCAAGGTGATAATGATTGATTCTATCAGCAAAAGTAATATAAAAAAATGAGTATGTTGAAATTTTGTTTGTGAAATTATAATTCTTGAATCAAACGATTAAAGAGGGTGTGTCCTGACTTTATCAAAACGTCTCAAATTCTAGAAAAACTTTAAAACACTTGATTTTATAATCTGGAATTAGAGAATTGGAGAATTGGCTCCGCAGTGTATGTTGATAGTTTTATTCATCATGATGAATAAAAATTCTCTAATTCTCAAATTCTAGAAAAACACGAAA
This sequence comes from Bacteroidaceae bacterium, assembly GCA_017628775.1. The sequence goes on from JAGBYN010000074.1 coordinate 21,646, forward strand.
CAGAAGGATGCAATTTTTTTTATCTAGAATTCGCGACGGTTTGATGAGTCTTGCGAATAATTAGGCTCTGCAGTTCATCTATAAATAAAAATATTAGGAGTGATGAAGACTGGAAAATGCTGGAATTTTGGTTGTGAAATTATAATTCTTGAATCAAACGATTAAAGAGGGTGTGTCAAAAAGCTTTGACACACCCTCTTTAAATATTGGTTTAAACCTCAACGCATGCAGTCTCCCGACTGCGCAGAGATTTACTTCTTGCCGTGTACTTCGTCAGATACGGTCAATTTCTTGCGGCCCTTAGCGCGGCGAGCTGCCAAAACGCGACGACCATTAGCTGTCAGCATGCGCTGACGGAAACCATGCTTGTTGTTTCTCTTGCGATTGTGAGGTTGGAATGTTCTTTTCATTTTACTATAGTATTTTTTTGTATTTCAAGTTTTCGAGGTGCAAATTTACGCAAACTTTTTATACTGACAAAACGAAAGCGCTCGTTTTTTTGAATTATCCTGTGTTGTACCCCTCGTTTTATAGACGTGAGTTTACAAAACAAGTAGTTCTTATTTATGCTTGTGCGTATCGCTTGATTTGTTCAGCGATCAGTGCTTCGTCGTCAAAATAGTTAATTTTCATAGCTTTGCGCACATCGTCGAGTGTGGCTGCTGCCACGCTTCGTGCGTCTTCGCAACCCTTTTGGAGCATGTTGTAGATGCCTGGAATGTCCTTTTCGTATTCCTTGCGGCGCAAGCGGATGGGCTCGAGGATTTCCTGAAGGATCGCTTCAAGGAAACGCTTGCACTTAACGTCGCCCAAACCACCACGTGTGTAGTGGGCTTTGAGTTCATCCAGGTTGGCATAATCCTTCAAGTAACGTTCAAAGTGCTCATCGCGGCAGAAGGCATCGAGGTAAGTGAATACGGCATTGCCTTCAACGTGACCGGGGTCGCTTACGTTCACGTGGAGTGGGTCGGTGTACATCGACATAACTTTCTTGCGCACCTCGTCAGCAGTTTCTGAAAGGTAAATACAGTTACCCAGTGATTTCGACATCTTCGCCTTGCCGTCGGTTCCTGGCAGGCGCAAACATGCTGCGTTCTTAGGCAACATGATTTGTGGTTCAACGAGGGTGTCGCCATAGATGTAGTTGAAGCGGCGCACAATTTCTGTGGCTTGTTCAAGCATGGGGCGTTGGTCCTCGCCTACAGGTACGGTAGTGGCGCGGAATGCTGCGATGTCGGCTGCTTGCGAAATGGGGTAGGTGAAGAACCCTACGGGGATAGAACTTTCAAAACCACGCATCGCGATTTCGGTCTTCACCGTTGGGTTGCGTTGCAGGCGGCTCACGCTCACAAGGTCCATGAAGTAGAACGAGAGTTCGCAAAGTTCAGGGATTTGGCTTTGGATGAATATCGTAACCTTTTCGGGGTCAAGACCACATGCCAAGTAATCGAGGGCTACCTCAATCACATTTTGACGCACCTTTTCAGGGTTTTCAATATTGTCGGTGAGTGCTTGCGCATCAGCAATGAAGACAAACATCTTGTTGTAGTCGCCTTCGTTTTGAAGTTCAACGCGACGACTTAAAGAACCAACATAATGTCCGATATGAAGACGACCCGTAGGGCGGTCGCCAGTAAGAATGATTTTTTCGTTTGCCATAGTTTTTAAAGATAAACGCTGTTTGTGAGCAGCGGCTAATACCATAATAAACTGCAAAATTATGAAAAAAATAGAAATACTTCCGTTTTGATTGTAAAATATTGAGGGGTTAGAGAGTTTAGAGTTTAGAGATGAGAGTTTAGAGTTTAGAGTTGAGAGAACCTTGTCCTCTTGTTGGGGCACGCCCTTCTGGGTGCTACAATTGGGTTCTGTTGGGACCGGGGGTAGGCGCTCAGCGCCAACCACCGCGGTTACAGAGCGGAGATACCTTCGGCATCTTGCCATGCGGACCAACGATTTCTTGCGCTACCTTAACCCTAAACTCTCCTCTCTCCTCTCTCAACTCTAAACTCTCCAAGCTCTAAACCTGAAAACTCTCTGTTCCTATAGCTTTTATCGTCCATATTTTTTGAATCGTATCTCAAAAAAATCTTATCTTTGCTAAGAATAAAAATACTAATCTCTAATATTTTAATATGAAACGATTCTTTTTTCATGGTTTGGCTTTGGCTGCGATGCTTTGTTTTGCAGGCTGTGGCAGTGCTACGGATCAAGGTTTTGAAGGTAGCGAAGTCTTTGTGCAGGACTTTGAGCAGCGTCAAAGTGTGATTGAGCATGGCGATTATTTCTCTGTGTTTCAGTGTGATTTAACAACAGCGCAACGTCAGGCGCTTCAATTCCTTTATGCGTATATGGCATTGCCTGATGTGGCAGACTACTCTGGCGATTATTACCTCAGTAACGTGGATTATGCCCTGCGTGCCCGTTCTGAAATGCCTTGGGGTGCGAAGATTCCTGATCGTGAGTTTCTGCATTTCGTACTGCCCGTGCGTGTGAACAATGAAAATATGGATGACTCGCGCGCTGTGTTTTACAATGAACTCAAGGATCGTGTGAAGCATTTAAGCATGCACGATGCGGTGCTGGAAGTGAACCATTGGTGCCATGAAAAGGTGACGTATATGCCTTCCGACTCACGCACGAGTTCGCCCTTAGCTTCTGTGCGCACGGCTTACGGCCGTTGTGGCGAGGAATCTACATTTACCGTGGCAGCCTTGCGTGCTGTGGGTATTCCGGCGCGTCAGGTCTATACCCCCCGCTGGGCACACACCGATTCCAATCACGCTTGGGTGGAAGCTTGGATCGACGGCGAATGGCACTTCTTAGGTGCTTGCGAACCCGAACCAGTTCTTGACCTGGCATGGTTCAATGCCCCTGCCTCACGCGGTATGCTGATGCATACGAAGGTGTTCGGACGCTATAACGGTCCTGAAGAGGTGGTGAGCACTACGCCCTGCTTTACGGAAATCAACGTGACACAGAACTATGCGCCTACAGCACCATTGGTTGTGCGTGTGGAAGATGAGCACGGCAATCCCGTATCCACACGTGTGGAGTTTAAAATCTACAATTATGCGGAATTCTACACAGCCGCTTCAACCATGAGCGATGAACAAGGTTATGCTACGCTCACTACGGGTAAGGGCACGATGCTCGCATGGGCGGCTCACGAAGGTCAGTTCGGCTTTGCACTGTGTCAGGCAGGCAAGGGTGACACAACGGTCGTTGTGGTGGATAAAGCACCTGGGTATGAAGCAACGCTTGAATTGGATATTGTTCCTCCTGCTGAACGCAATACCCTTCCTGAGGTGACACCCGAACAACGTGCTGCCAATACCGAACGCTTGGCTTACGAGGACTCTGTGCGCTTGGCGTATGTGGCAAGCTTCATGCAACCTGAAGCGATGAAGCTTTTGGCAGATTCTTTGAACCTCGATGCTGCGGTAGTCACTCAAGTGCTTACCGAAGCACGTGGTAATCATGCGGTATTGGCAAACTATCTGCGCACCGTGCCCGAGGCGATGCGTCAACGTGCATTGACCCTTTTGCAGGTGATTTCAGCAAAGGACCGCCGAGATGTTTCAGCGGAAGTGCTTGCCGACCAGTTGCTGGCGCCCGAACCAACGGCAGAGACCGCTACGCTCTACGATCAATATGTGCTTTGTCCGCGTGTGAGCAACGAAATGTTAACGCCTTACAGAGCATTTTTCAACAGCGTTATTACCGAAGAACAACGCTCGGCGTATGTGGCACAACCCGAAACATGGGTGGCTTGGTGTCGCGATAACATCACCGTCAATGATCTTTGGAACCCCTTGCGCTTGTGTATGTCGCCTAAGGGTGTGTGGCAGGTGAAGGTGTGTGATGCGCATTCACGCAATATCTTCTTTGTTTCAGCTGCACGCAGTATGGGTATCGCTGCACGTATTGATGCCGTAACGGGCAAGGTGCAGTATGCCAATAAAAAGCAAAAGTGGGTTGATGTTAACTTCGAACTCGAACACGCAGAGGCAGTACCACAGGGCACACTCGTCGCACGTTACAAACCCTCGCCATTTATTGATAATCCTAAGTACGGTGCCCATTTCTCTATCTCAAAGATCGTTGATGGTCGCTTGAAACTCCAGAATTACAACCACAATGAGACCTGGGCTTCATTGCTGAAGAAGGGTACGACCATGGATGCTGGCGATTACCTCCTTGTGACGGGTACGCGTATGGCAGATGGCGGTGTATTGGCACAACTCACCTTTGTTCATGTGCCTGCCGACGGACGTGCTGCGGTGGATTACGTGCAACGTGCCAGCGAACAACGCTTGCAGGTGTTGGGCAGTTTCAACAGCGAAAATATATTCTACGACTTGAAAGAAGCGAAGCAACGTTCCATCCTTTCGGCAACCGGTCGCGGTTATTATATCATTGCGATTGTGGCACCTTCTGACGAACCCACAAACCACTTCCTGCGCGACCTCGCCCCCTATAAGAATGAACTCGAACAATGGGGTCAGAAGATGGTGTTGCTCTTCAGAAGCGAGAGCGAGTCACAACGCTTGGATTACACCGCCTTCCCCAACCTCCCAGGAAATATCATTTGGGGTACCGATGTTGACGATAAGATCTATAATGAAATGGTGGCAGAGATGAAACTGAAACATCCCCGCACGCCAATTATCCTTGTGGCTGACACCTTCAACCGCGTGGTCTTCGTATCGCAAGGTTACTCAATTGGTTTAGGCGAGCAATTGGCTAAGGTCATTGCTCAGTTGCAAGGGGAGTAGAGTTGAAAGTTGAGAGAAGAGGCTTTGCCTCGTTAAGAGGGACCTAAAGGTCCGTTAAGAGGTTAAGAGAAGCCTTTGGCTCGTTAAGAAGTTGAGAGGTAGGGGCCGATCCCCGTGTCGGCCCGTCGTCGTCCAATGCATCAATCGCCATGGATGTTGTGTAGGGGCCGATCTCCGTGTCGGCCCGAGGTGGATCAACGCACCTGTCTTATATAAATTGGTAGATATTAAGGTAGAGTGTTTGGGCATCATCGCGATAAGGTCTTTAAGGTTTTAAGTCATTAAGGTCTTTAGAGTCTCTAAGCCTGTGTTGATTCTATAACTTCTATATCATATAGAAAATTTAGTTTCTATAGCTCCTATAGCATACCGTCCATTTTCTAAAGCATTAAAAAAAAGGAGAGAAACACACGCGTGTTTCTCTCCTTTTTATGATTCACTAAAGAATGAATTACTTCTTCTTAGGGTTAAGAGTCTTTTCGATTTGAGCCTTAGCCTTAGCTACAGCCTTAGCATACTTAGTTTCTGCCTTCTTGATTTCCTTAGCGTTGCCAGCCTTCTTAGCTTCCTTTACTGCATCGTAAAGAGCCCAGAGTTGGTTGTCAGCAGTAGCTTGCTTGTGAGCAGCTGTGTAAGCTTCAGCAGCCTTTTCAGCAGCAGCTTCAGCAGCGGGTTCTGCCCAAGCGTGCTTGTAACCTTGAACGTCGTTCCAGTGACCACGAGTAAAGTCGGGGAATTCTACAGAAGCATTGTTGTTGTCCATAGAGAGTGAACCGAGTTCAGCCAAGCAGCACCATTCAGCGAGGTCATAAACGTCCATATCGAGAGGAAGACCGTTTTGCAAACAGTAAACCATACGAGCGTCCATGAAGAAGTCCATACCACCGTGGCCACCTACCTTAGCACCCATAGCACCGTACTTCTTGATGATGGGGTGTTGGTACTTAGCACGGAGAGCCTTCATTTCTTCTTGAGGCATGAAACCGTGTGAGCTGAGGTTATCTACCTTAGGAGCGTGACCTGTAGCCTTGAGTTGAGCAGCGTCGATAGCGAAACCTTCAACAGGGTACTTGTTAGCGAAACCACGTGTACCGTTGATTTGGAACAAACGGTTGTAAGGTTGTGGGTTCATAACGTTGTGTTGGATTTCGATGATCTTACCGTTTTCTGTACGCATGAGCGTAGTAGTGTGGTCACCATTGCGGAATTCCTTAGGTTCCTTACCAGTCTTAGCCTTAACGTATTCCTTACCGTGAACTGACTTAGTGTCCATAGCAACGAGTGTACGGATACGGTCACCGCGGTGGATGTTGAGTACTTGAGCAACAGGACCAAGGCCGTGAGTAGCGTAAACGTCGCCACGGTTTTCCATGTTGTACTTCATACGCCAGCCGAGCTTTTCAGGGTCGTTCTTAGGATTGCTCCAGTAGTAGCCCCAGAAATCGTCGAGGTTGTGGATGTAAGCACCCTTAGTGTAGAGTACTTCACCGAATACGCCTTGTTGTGCCATGTTGAGCGCGTCGAGTTCGAACCAGTCATAGCAGCAGTTTTCAAGGATCATACAGTGGAGTTGCTTGTATTCTGCGAGGTTGATGAGGTCCCAGCATTGTTCGAGGTTCATTGCTGAAGGAACTTCAATTGCAGTGTGCTTGCCGTTAGCAAGTGCGCACATCGCAACAGGAGCGTGGTGATCCCAGTCAGTTGCTACGTAAACGAGGTCAACGTCTTCACGTTGGCAAACTTGTTCGTAACCGAATTCGCCAGAGTAGATGTCAGCAGGAGCAAGACCAGCCTTGCGGAGTTCCTTGTTGCAAGCTTCAGCGCGTTCTTCAACATAGTCGCAAAGTGCTACGATTTCAACACCAGGAATGTGTGTGAAACGAGTTACAGCACCAGGACCACGCATACCCAAACCAACGAACGCTACGCGTACTGTTTGAATAGGAGCAACCTTGAGGCCAAGAACGTGCTTTTGACCAGCAGGACGCTTAGGTACGTCAACAACGATAGTACCGCCGTCCCATTGCCACTTTGTAGAGGGCGAGAGCGATTGAGCGCTTGCAGTAACGCCAGTGAGCGATACTAAACCTGCAAGAGCATAAGCATAAATTTTCTTGAAATTCATACTGATTAATGTTTAATGGTTAATGAATTATTGTTTTGAGAAATTGAAATCTCCAGGATGCAATTACTTTGCAAAGTTACAACTATTTTGTGAAGTTACAAACTAATTTAGATTTATAATCAATTTTTTACATACGTAATAGGTGTGGTGACGTGCATTTCTGGTGTTTCGTGCCCTAAAAAACAGGTCGCCTCACAGTTCCAGGAAGGCTTTAGGGAAATCTAAAAGCTATAGAGACTATAAAAAATATAGATTTTTTAGATGTTTCCAGAATAAACGCAGGCTTAGAGCCCCTAAGGATAGGGCGTTCAAAATTGAAAAATCAATATGACATAGAGTTTAGAGTTGAGAGTTTAGAGTTTAGAGAGGAGAGCGCCTTGGTGATAAGGTCTTTAAGGTCATTAAAGTCTTTAAGGTCTCTAAGGTCGGATGAGCAGAACACAGACTGAATAGTTTGAGCGAGAAATATAGAACGGAGATCTGTGATTTATGCGTTAATCCACCACGGGCCGACACGGTGATCGGCCCCTACACAACCTCCATGGCGATTGATGCATTGGATGACGACGGGCCGACACGGTGATCGGCCCCTACATGCCGGATGGATTCTCTAAACTCTCATCTCTAAACTCTCATCTCTAAACTCTCATCTCTAAACTCTCAACTCTAAATCAACTC
>JAGBYN010000075.1 GCA_017628775.1 Bacteroidaceae bacterium
AATTGTAATCTGATTTTATGACTCAAGTATCCAACAATCTATTAAGTAAAGAATTAACGGTACAATAATTATTACCCGAACACGACTTAATAATAAGCATGTTCATCTCTTGTACTTCTCTACTAAAAAGTTTATGAAAATCTTTCAATGTTCGTGAGCCAGAAACCTCGTGTTTTTTTGAGGTTAGCGAATGCAAAATTACGGCAAGTTTCCGAAATAGCAAAGACATCCTACAAAAAAAGTGCAATTATTTTTAAGAATTGACATTTATCAAATAGAAAAAAGCACAAAATAGGATTAAATTTGGCAGATTTGGTTAAAAATGCGGTTTTTCGCTAAAATAATAAGGTCATTAAGGTCTTGCCAAACTAATAAGGTCTTTAAAGTCTCTAAGGTCTTTAAGGTCGGGCAGACTACATGGGAGATTCTCTCAACTCTAAACTCAACCCTCCCCTCTCCTCTCTCAACTCTGAACCCTCAACTCTAAACTCTCAAAGCTCATCGCTCAAAGCTAACCAGGCGTCCGTCGGGGGTTATGCCTTGAATGGAGATGCGCAATTGTGTGCCATCATGGCAATTGTTGAAAAACACGGCTGTGGCTTTGCCCTGATCATCGACATTGAGGTTGGGCGACCATAAAAGGGTGCGGCGCATGTCGGGGTCTTTGGGCATCTGCATCTGATAATAGTTTGGAGAGTAGAATTTCTTTTGTGGTGTATAACCCCACACCTTACGTTTCGTCACACTTTTGTTAGAACGGTACAGATACGAGTTTGGGCGTTCGTAAAGCATGAAGACTTGCCGAGGAGGCTGTCGAGGCATAACTTCAAATTCTTTTACAAAAGCATATAATCTTTCAATTTTTCCCAAGTCTGTAACTAAAGCTGCCGTTTGAATATCAGTAGCCAACAAATCTGATACGGGTATTCTTGTCTTAGGATGATCGGGAGCTGTATAGATACTATTATTTAATATCCAAAAGGTTAAATCACCATTAATAAATGTCATATGGCTTGGACTTGTTTGTTTTTTTTGTTCTGGTTCAAAAGTGTCATTTGATTGATTATTCGAAGTCTCAATTGATTCTATCCCCATATTAACTCCTAAATTAGAAACATCCATTGCTGTTGTTACATCCATTGCATCTAAAGCTATGGTCAGTGTTGTATCGACCAACCATGTTAAGAAGTCAATAGCCCGGACATTTGCTTCGCCACCTTTATCTCTCCATTTTTCCAATTCCAATTCTACATTATAAAAATATTCGCCATGAATACGTCCTTTTTTCTCTCCACCATCCCAGGTATATCGATTGCCTTGAAGCGGACGATAAGGGCGTTTACCGACGACTTCCGCTACATTTAAAAAGGTTTCGCGAAAATCCAGGATCGTGTCTTTCCACTCAAATACGTCCACTTCTTCGTGAGCTTTAATTTTCATGGACTCTTGGCTTAAATCAATCTGTTTAGGCTTATGGTATTCAAATTCCAAAGGATTGAATTTTCTGAGTTTAGGAGCAAACCATCTGTCGATAGCTACATTTGCCCAACGGCTTTTACCTTTCTCGTCCTTCACAAACACATGGGCAGCATACTCGCCTTCATAGTCACGAGTGGACTGAAAAGCAAACTTACCGGCACTATCCGTAATGCACTCTGCTTTCATGACATCACCGGTTGGCGAAAACAAGATTAAATTCAGATGCATATTGGGATAAGGTTCCAACCCCTTTAATCTGTCTTTGTACATCGTCCCATTTAGAATCAGTCCATCTTCTATGGGATAGTTCATGCTGAAGCGTGACGTGTCGCACATCGTGCTGAAATCCGTAGCGCTCCACCCTTGCACCATCAAGAGTTCGTCCAAGGCGCGGTGTCGAAGACTTTGCTCAACACTATCGGCTGTTGCTTCAAAGTAATAGTCGGGACGATGAATGTAGCCACGTATTTCACTACTCAAAAGCAACTCGCTGTCTATCGTGCGGCGGGGTGACGCGATTAATTCTGCCGCATCTTCACGAACAGATAACGAGAGATTGGCTTGCACGGGTTTCCCTGTTTCGTCGCTCAAGTACATTTCCAATGCTATGGGAGCGTGTGCTTCATACTGAAGCTTGCTCTGGCGCACTTCAATATTCAATGGTTTCAACTGCTTCTTGCGGTAAATCATGCGACTCGCAAGACTGTTGCCATGGCGGTCGAAGAGTTCAATGCGGTTCACCCCCGAGTGAAACACCTGGATGGGAAGCGAGAATGCTGAAACCGTTTCAACCTGCAGCGTATCAAAATAGCAAGGCTTTTCTCTGCAGAACACGGCGAGCCCTACCGCTTCATTGGGCATTCCTGCAGTGCGTTCAATGCGGATATCCACGAAGTTTGTATCAGGGGCAACGAAGAGCGTGCAGCCCTCCGTGAGCGCTACGGGAAGGTCAAAACGTTTCTTGTCAATTTTTACGTAAGCATTTTTTGCACTTGCAGGTAATTCAAATGTACCTCGCCCCTCATGGAGCGGAATAGAGAGAGACAATAACTGCTCGTCATCATAGATTTCCAACGTATCGTTGCAAGCAAGTCCATTTCCGTCCGTTAGTTGATATGCTATGCGTTGTCTTAAACCCACAATGCGATTTCCTCCCTCAGGGTAAAAACTTAGTTTGCGCTCCTTTGTGCTGCCAAAATCATAGGGTCGTGTAGCACGACTTGGGAGTTTCCATTCTTTATTGGGCACAACAATGTCGAGCTTGCCCCTGTTCTCCTCGAACACGGGCACAACTCGACTGTAACAAGCCTCATCACCCCAATTGAGCATCTCACGGGTGAAGGCGCGTATTTCATGAAAACCG
>JAGBYN010000009.1 GCA_017628775.1 Bacteroidaceae bacterium
AAGAGCAGTTTGGTTTCTTGATGAATGCCTTTAAGTATGGTGCCCCCCCTCACGGTGGTTTGGCTTATGGTCTTGACCGCTTCGTGAGTCTCTTTGCAGGTCTTGATAGCATTCGTGACTGCATCGCGTTCCCCAAGAACAATTCTGGTCGCGACGTCATGCTTGATGCCCCCTCATTTGTGGATCAGAAGCAGCTTGACGAACTCTGCTTGCAGTTGGGCGAAATCAACAAATAAAATATAAAAAACAAGAAAGGAGAAATGAGAAATTACTTGCACGAGAAGGTCGGGCTTGGTTTTCTCCTTTCTCCTTTTTCCTTTCTCAATTATGAACTTTATTGAACTTTGTCAAAAGCGTTATTCCGTACGCTCATATCACCCACTTGCCATTGAGCAGGAAAAGTTGGATTACGTCCTTCAGTGCGCACGCTTGGCACCCTCTGCGGTAAATTTTCAACCTTGGAAATTACAACTGATTACGAATAAAAAAGAGATGGATGCGGTAAAGCAGTGTTACAACCGCTCGTGGTTTGAAACGGTCAACACCTGCATTATCATCTACAAAAACAAAGAGCAGGAATGGGTACGCAAGCAAGACCTAAAGGCGCACGGAGACATTGACGTCGCAATTATAACCGAGCACATCTGCCTTGCTGCAGCCGAACAAGGGTTGGGTACTTGTTGGGTGTGCAACTTCAATCGTGAAGAACTCTTCAATCAGTTTGAAATCCCTGAATACCTCGAACCCGTAGTCATCATCCCCATTGGTTATCCCGCTGACGAGCCCAAAGAAAAACAGCGTAAGTCAATGGACGAACTGATGATTAAGCTTGCAAAGAAATAAGGCAACATTCCACCCCCTTACCGTTAACCTTTAACCTTCCACTACCATGTTTGGATTTATAAAATTAGCAGCCGCAGTCCCCCAAGTTACTGTTGCAAATTGCACGCTAAATGCTCAACATATCATTTCGTTGCTACAGAAAGCAGATGAGCAACGTGTGGGCGTCGTATGCTTCCCCGAATTAAGCATAACGGGAGCAACATGCAACGACCTATTCTTTCAGCGTCCCCTTATTGAAGCAGTAAACCAAGCGTTACATAACATCGTAGAAGCCACCTCAACACTCACGACTTTTGCTATTTTAGGAGCACCTTTGCTTTATAAGCAACAACTCTACAATTGCGCAATAGTAATAGGAAAAGGAAAGGTATGGGGAGTGGTACCCAAAACGTATCTCGCCAACCATGCAGAAGCTTCTGAAACACGATGGTTTACCTCGGGAGTAACATTACCCACAGATGCTTACATTCAAATAGGTGAAGTCAAAGTCCCCTTCTCTGCCAACCAATTATTCACAACCCCTGATTTCACTTTTGGCATCGCCTTTGGCAATGACACACTCGCTCCACTCTCTACCGCTACCCAACTCATGCTGGCGGGGGCCGATGTTATTTTTGCACCAGCAGCCTTCCCCGAGAGCGCTGGACGCCATGCGAAACTTCGTTCTGCATTGCTCGACCAAAGCAAGAACGATATCAGTGCAATCATTTGTGCATCAGCAGGGTATGGAGAAAGCACACAAGACCTTGTCCTCTCCGGAAAAGCCTTTATTGCTGAAAAGGGCGAAATGATTAAGGAAGGAAAGCGCTTCCTCCACAAGGAGCAACTTATCACTGGCGAAATCGACATTGAGCGTCTTCGCCATGCACGCCTGGAGAACAGCCTCTTTAAGCAAGCCACCACACTTGCAAACGGAATCTGCCCCCTTCATACAGAAATTCCCTTCAATGCCCCCTCATTCACAACCTTGGAACGACGCTACGCCGCCCTACCCTTTATTCCCGAGAATGAGCAGGAGCGCCAGGAGCGTTGCGAGGAGATTTTCAATATTCAGGTAGAAGGACTCATGAAGCGCCTCCAGCACACACATAGCAGCACAGCAGTGATTGGCATCAGTGGCGGACTTGACTCCACACTTGCCCTGCTTGTGACGGTACGCGCTTTCGATGCTTTAGGAATCTCAAGAAGCAACATCTACGGCATCACAATGCCAGGATTCGGCACCACCGACCGTACCTACCAAAACGCATTAGAGATGATGAAGCAATTGGAGATTACCACACTTGAAATCCCCATTGCCAATGCCGTAATGCAACACTTTACTGATATTCACCATGACCCTGCAAAGCACGACGTGACTTACGAAAACAGTCAGGCACGCGAACGCACGCAAATCCTTATGGACTTTGCCAACAGTAAAGGGGCTATGGTCATTGGCACGGGCGACCTTTCAGAACTCGCTCTTGGGTGGGCAACCTACAACGGCGACCATATGTCCATGTATGGCGTTAACGGTTCTGTTCCAAAGACGCTTGTAAAGCATTTAGTCATCCATGAAGCACTCGCTACTGAAAATGAAGTCGTGCGCAACACGCTGCTTGATGTGGTCAACACACCCATCTCTCCCGAACTCATCCCAGCGGCGGAGGATGGCAGTATAAAGCAAAAGACAGAGGACCTCGTAGGTCCATACGAACTCCACGACTTCTTCCTTTATCACACCCTGCGCAACGGATTTACTCCTGAAAAAATCCGCTTCATTGCCGAGCAAACCTTCCAGGGCGTTTACGATAGTGCAACCATCACCCACTGGCTCAATACCTTTACCCGCCGCTTCTTCATGCAGCAGTTCAAGCGCAGCTGTCTGCCCGACGGTCCTAAAGTTGGCAGTTGCTCACTCTCACCCCGAGGTGATTGGCGTATGCCCACCGATGCTAATGGAGCACATTGGCAATTAATCTAACATACTCCATAAATGCCACTAAACATCAAGTTGGTTACACCCCAAAGGTGTAACCTCTTTTGTTTTTATGCCTCAAAGAAACACCAAATAAAAAACTACAGTCACAGATGAAACTGTAGTTATAATCTAAAATTATTGGTGTCGGTAAACACCTCTAACTCTCATAATATAAAGCTATTCAAACAGTACAAGCCCCCTATTTAGCAGATTTCCCCTGAAAGGGGATAAATCCATTAGCCCAGGGCAACGCCCTGGGTGTTGTTGCAGTCGAGGCTTGCGCCCTGAAAGGGCAAAAGCAATTATAAGCACATGGAAAACAAGGCTTTTGCCCCTTCAGGGCGTACCCTCCA
>JAGBYN010000076.1 GCA_017628775.1 Bacteroidaceae bacterium
CACCCTCCACACCGGTTCCTTCGCAGGAGCATGGGGACGGTGGTTGTGGATGCTCGCCTCCTTGATAGGCGCCACCCTTCCGTTGACAGGTTATTACCGCTGGTGGAAGCGCAACGTTCAGCGCTCACAAATAACTCAACACCATCCGTGTGAGTCTCAAATAAATAACGGCTGAACTCGGAGTTCGTTTGAATGGGGTGCCGATTAAATTTAGGAAATTAGGTTATAGGTGGCAGAACTAAAGGAAAAAAAGTCTGTATAGTAAACTTTGGCGTGATTCCCCTGGAAGGGGATAAATCCATTAGCCCAGGGCACCGCCCTGGGTGCTGGTGCCGTCGAGGCTTGCGCCCTGAATGGGCAAAAGCAATTAAAAGAACTGGACGTAAGGGCTTTTGCTCTTTCAGAGCGTGCCTCTCTCATATACAAAACCCAGGGTGTTGCTCGGGGCTATTGGCTAAAAGGTTTTTCAGACCACATCCTCGCAAGAAAGTTTGCTGGATACAAATATTTTGAATGCTTCACTTCGCAAATAACCTACGTTTATATATTCAAAATGTAATGTGTATATAGCAAAATGGGGGGGGTAAAATTAAAAAATTAGTTTTTATATGTGATTTTTTAGGGGCTGGATTTGTTGAAATGAACCAAAATGAATACTTTTGCAAGTAGAAAATGTAAATAGTTTTTTCATCTCTATATAAGTTCTGTGTTTAAAGTCTTCGTTGGGAAACGAGGACTTTTCTTTTGTGCTTTACCTTCGTTCACGAAGCACCTGAATATCCTCAAATTTTGAGGGTGTTTTTAGAAAAGTGAAATTTTTTTTATCCTTCTGAATCCCCTGTATTTACTTGGGGAGTCTGATGTTTTGTACTTCTCGAAAAATGACGAAAAAGTGTAGCGTGGTTTTGGGTGTATGTAACTTTGCATTGTCAAACGACGAAACGCTGCTTTTCAAGGGGACGTTTGTTCCCCTTACTGCGCAGTTGAGAAGCGGTAGCTGTCGGTGATCGTCAACTTACTCTTTATTATTTACTATTTAATACTCTTAAAAACTATGTTGAAGTACACTTTTATTTCTCGTAAGAACCCCGTTACAAAGGAATTTGCTTATCATGCTACATTGCTCCCCGTTACGCCCATTTCTATGGATGAATTGGCTACCGAAGTGAGTAATTCCTGCACGGTTACCGTTCACGATATTAAGGCTGTTGTGTCAGCGCTTGAGGAACGTATTTATAAGGCATTGCGCAACGGTCAGAGCGTGCGCTTGGGTGACCTCGGTTCGTTTCATCCTCGTCTTTCTTCGTCTGGTACTGCTACTGAGGACGAATTTACGATGGAAAATGTGCGTGGCGTGAGAGTGCGTTTCTCTCCTTCCTCAAAGATGCGTCACGAGTTGCGTTTGAACAATCCTAATGTGGTACTTGAGCGTCACAGTAATGCGTGAGAATGTTGGAGGAGGCGCTCGCGTGGTGTGATGCCGCCCCTCCCTATTATCTAACAACTTTCAGAATTAAATTGTGAAACTTAAAATCTTATTCTTTATCATGGAAATTTCTCAGAATTGGATTTCTAAGAGCGTTTGGTGCGTGGTGATTCGCGCCATCATCACGGTACTTTCAGCTATTTCAGGTGCATTTTTCGGCACGACGATTGCCTGAGTTGGAGATCCGTTAGATAGTCGCTGTTAGCAGGGGAGTGTGTTTACGGAGCGCGCTCCTCCGCTTTTTTATAGGTGTAATTTCCGAAACAATTAGCTAAAAAACCATGTTTTGCTTTGCTAAGCGCATGCTATTGTGTAATTTTGCTAACCATGTGTGGGAGGCAATAAAAGGCTATGTCCTGCGTTATATTTCAATAAGTTCATTGCTAAAAATGAAATACAGAGTTTTTCTCCTTTTCAGCATTCTTTGCGTTACGATGGCGGTAAGGGCGGCAGGTGGTATCCTTAATGATTCTGTGGCTTACCGTGTGGAGGGTTCCGCGACCGTGGCTTGTGAGGGCAGGGCGCCTTTGTGGCTGACGAGCAACAGGCATGGTTTGTCGTCGCTTCAAGAGGCGTCGGGGTATCTGCGCTTGGGTGTGTGGCAACCTTCGTGTGCCCTCGGGAAGTCGGCGGCGTGGAAGTTGGGGTACGGTGCTGACCTTGTTGTTCCCATAAACTACGCTACGGAAAATCCCCTTACGGGCAAGCAACGCACCAATTTCATCGTGCAGCAACTGTATGCCGACGTGGATTTCCGCTCCGTGCGCCTCTCCGTGGGAGCAAAGGAGCGCCCCATGGCGATGAAGCATCAGGCGCTGAGCAGCGGCAGTCAGACGCTGGGCATCAATGCGCGTCCGATTCCGCAGGTGCGCTTGGAGTTGCCAGAATATGTAAGTCTGACGGGGCGCGAAAATCCCTGGCTCGCTATTAAGGGGCATTTTGGCTTTGGCATGGCTACTGATGGCGCTTGGCAGGAGGCGTATGTCCCTGCTGATGGGCGCTATGCCGACGGGGCTTTGGTGCATACCAAGGCGGGATATATGAGAGTGGGAAATCCTGAGCGCTTCCCCCTCGTTCTTGAAGGGGGCTTGGAGATGGCTACGCAGTTTGGCGGCACCATCTATAACCCCACGGGAAGAGCAGGTCGTTATGGCGATAAGTTAGAGATGGGGCAGGGGGCTGGCGACTTCCTTGATGCGATTATTGGCACGGGTAGCGACGCTACCGATGGCGCATTCCTCAATGCGGCAGGCAATACGCTTGGCAGTTGGCTCTTCTCGTTGACGTATCAAGCTAAGGATTGGAGCGTGCGCGCTTATTACGACCACTTCTTTGAGGACCACTCGATGATGTTCTTCCAATACGG
>JAGBYN010000077.1 GCA_017628775.1 Bacteroidaceae bacterium
CCTTTTTTCGTGTCAAAAGGATCAAAAATATTGCGAAATTTGGTTTGATGTCGTTAAAATTTGGTTTGATGTAGTAAAAATTTGGTCCGACTTAGGAAAAATTTCCCGCCGAGTCGTTCGCCGAAGGTCCGATTTTGACCCCTCGAAGCCCGTTTAACTTTTTTCTATAAACTTTAACAATGTGACAAAATGATATTTTTCACTTTTTGAAAAAAAGTTGAAAATTCAGAAAAAACGAGCAAAAATTGTGACAAAATCGCTTCTTATTGAATCGCTGAAACAAGCATCAAAACAAGCATGGTTGTTCAGCACCAAAATAAAGGTTTCATAAGGATTAGGTTTTTGAAAACAAAGCCAGGTTATTGGCATTTCAGATGCATCATTAACTGCGCTTAACTGTTAGCGTAGAGTCATATAAAAGAGAAGGCGCTCACAAGCTTTTGTTATAGCTTATGAGCGCCTTAAGTTTATGCTTATTTGACTTAAGTGCAATGGCACGATTATGAAACCCCATTATCCGACTGAACCTTCAAGCGAGACGCTCAAAAGTTTTTGGGCTTCAACAGCAAATTCCATAGGCAATTTATTAATGACATCACGTGCATAACCATTCACTATCAAATCGACAGCACCTTCTACGGGAATGCCACGCTGTTGGCAATAAAACAACTGATCTTCTGAAATTTTAGACGTCGTTGCTTCGTGCTCAACGGTTGCATTGTTGTTATGCACATCAATGTAGGGGAAGGTGTGTGCGCCACAGGTGCTACTCAATAATAAAGAGTCGCACGATGAATAATTACGCGCTCCATCTGCCTTGCTACCCACTTTTACCAAACCTCTGTAAGAGTTTTGACTCTTGCCAGCTGAGATACCCTTAGAGATGATACGCGAGCGCGTGTTCTTACCGATGTGAATCATTTTCGTGCCCGTGTCGGCTTCTTGGTAATTATTGGTGACCGCCACGCTATAGAACTCGGCTTGCGAATTGTCGCCAGAAAGCACACATGAGGGATATTTCCATGTAATGGCTGAACCGGTTTCAACCTGCGTCCACGAGAGTTTGGCATTGGCGCCACGTAAGTGTCCACGTTTTGTTACAAGGTTATACACCCCGCCCTTACCTTCAGCATCGCCAGGATACCAGTTTTGCACTGTTGAGTACTTAACTTCCGCATCCTTCTCTACGACAATCTCAACAATAGCGGCATGCAATTGGTTTTCATCGCGCTGGGGTGCAGTACATCCTTCAAGATACGATACATATCCACCTTCATCGCAAACAATGAGGGTTCGCTCGAACTGTCCGGTATTGATGGCATTGATGCGGAAATACGTAGACAACTCCATGGGGCAACGCACGCCCTTTGGGATATACACAAACGAGCCATCAGAAAAAACAGCTGTATTCAGGGCCGCGAAATAATTATCTCGATAAGGCACAACACTACCCAGATATTTACGAACAAGGTCAGGATTTTCGCGTACAGCCTCACTGATAGAGCAGAACACGATGCCCTTTTCTTGTAATTTTTCCTTAAAGGTGGTTTTTACCGAAACAGAATCCATAACGGCATCAACAGCCACACCTGCCAGCATCATACGCTCTTCAAGGGGAATGCCCAACTTATCGAAAGTTTTCATCAATTCAGGATCAATTTCTTTATTACCGCTCTCTTTCTGTTTCTTTGTTGGATCGGCATAATAAGAAATGGCCTGATAATCGATTTGAGGCAGATGGACATGCGCCCAATCGGGTTGCTCCAAAGTAAGCCAATAACGATAGGCCTTCAATCGATGCTCAAGCAACCATTCAGGTTCTTGCTTTTTGGCAGAGATCAAACGAATAACATCTTCGTTTAAACCCTTTTCTATAATTTCTGTATCAATGTCGGTGGTAAAGCCATATTCGTATTTTTTATCCGCGACTTCACTCACCAATTGATTTTGTTTTCTTTTTTCGTTCACGGTTAAATCTAATTTAGTAACATATTAAAATAACCTGCTTCACCTTTAAATCATTATTGTTTACGCTTGAATGCGGTGCAGAACAATGACATGAACTGAGTCAAGTTATTTTGATATCTCGTTTAATTTTTACCACCATCAAAAATGGCACCAGCAAAATCAGGCACTTCAAGATCTACATCCTTGACCTGATCTGCCACCTTGTCAATCGCGAAGGTTGTGACCCACATCACTTTATCGGCAAGCATTGAATCTTTTAGGCGGTCGTTATTAAGTATATTGAGTTGCGTCATAATATTAAGCACACAACTGATTAAAACCACAAACTTAATCACACTCACGATACCACCAAAGATTCGGTTCACCCAGCTCAAGCCTGTGAATTCAATCGCCTTTGTCAACAAATTGGCCAAAAGTCCAAATAAGATAGGCACGATAATCCACAAGATAAAGAAGGCAATGATGCTGGTAAACATATTCACTTCTGAACCATCAACCTTAAGATATTCGCCAAACTGTTCATAACAAGTAACTGCCACAAAAAGTCCCAACAAAAAACCGATTGCTGAGGCAATTTCCTTTACGAAACCATTCATACAGCCACGCACCAAAGCGAAACCTACGATAACCAAAATAAAAATATCAAGATACATACGATTTCAGTATTTAAAAGACTATGATTAATTGGGGAGAGCTGAATATATTTAGTGCATGAAAAAACAATTAAGCCCCCGCATTAGAAAAACAAACAGACGAGTAGTCAAGTAAACCTTCAGATTTACTGGCATACTCGTCTGTTATTTATATCGCTTATTGTATGAATATTACTTCAACTTTTGCTTCACTTCAATTTCCTGGAATGTTTCAATAATATCGCCTTCCTTGATATCGTTGCATCCTTGGAGACTGATACCACATTCGAAGTTTGTAGTGACTTCCTTCACATCATCCTTGAAACGCTTGAGTGCTGCAATATTACCAGTAAAGATAACAATACCGTCGCGGATCAGACGAGCCTTATCCGAACGCTTCACCTTACCATCGATAACGTATGCACCAGCAATGTAACCAACCTTAGAGATATGGAATACCTGACGTACTTCTACCGTAGCGGTCATTTCTTCCTTAACGATAGGTTCAAGCATACCTTCCATAGCTTCCTTGGCCTCTTCAATAGCATCGTAAATGATTGAATATTGACGGATATCAACACCTTCGCGTTCAGCCAACTTACGCGCACCTTGACTTGGACGAACCTGGAAGCCAACAATTACGGCTTGCGAAGCAGCAGCCAATGTAACGTCGTTTTCTGTAATTTGACCAACACCCTTGTGAATCACATTCACCGCAATAGTTTCGGTTGAAAGCTTGATGAACGAGTCTGAAAGGGCTTCAACAGAACCATCCACGTCACCCTTAACCACGATGTTGAGTTCCTTATATGTACCCAATGCAATACGACGTCCAATTTCATCAAGAGTAAGAATCTTTTGCGTACGTAAATTCTGTTCGCGTTGAAGTTGTTCGCGCTTATTTGCAATTTCACGTGCTTCTTGTTCAGAATCCATCACGTGGAATTGATCGCCAGCCTGAGGTGCGCCATTGAAACCAAGCAATGTTGCTGCGCAAGCAGGACCAACTTCCTTGATGCGGTGATTACGTTCGTCGAAGAGCGCCTTAACCTTACCGAAGTTCGTACCAGCAAGAACCACATCGCCTTGCTTAAGTGTACCATTGCTTACAAGAACTGTTGCCACATAGCCACGTCCCTTGTCCAAAGACGATTCAATGATTGTACCATTGGCCTTACGGTTAGGATTAGCCTTGAGTTCAAGCATTTCAGCTTCAAGAAGCACTTTTTCCAACAATTCATCAACACCAATACCCTTCTTGGCAGAGATATCCTGGCTTTGATACTTACCACCCCACTCTTCAATCAAGAAGTTCATTTGAGCCAAACCTTGCTTGATATGGTCGGGATTTGCAGTAGGCTTATCAATCTTATTGATGGCAAAGACGATGGGCACACCTGCAGCCACAGCATGATTGATGGCTTCCTTGGTTTGAGGCATGATGTCGTCGTCGGCAGCAATGATGATAATGGCAACGTCGGTTACCTGTGCACCACGGGCACGCATCGCTGTAAAGGCTTCGTGACCAGGTGTATCAAGGAATGTTACGTGCTTACCGCTGGCAAGCTTCACATTGTAAGCACCAATGTGCTGAGTGATACCACCTGCTTCACCCGCAATAACGTTTGCTGAGCGAATATAGTCGAGCAATGAAGTCTTACCATGGTCAACGTGACCCATCACCGTTACAATAGGTGCGCGTTCCTGAAGGTCTTCTTCGCTGTCTTCTTCTACAACAATAGCTTCCTGAACTTCAGCAGAAACATATTCTGTTTTGAAGCCAAACTCTTCTGCTACAAGGTTGATGGTTTCAGAGTCCAAACGTTGGTTGATTGAAACCATAATACCGATGCTCATACATGTACCGATTACTTGCGTTACGGGCACATTCATCATGGTTGCCAACTCATTGGCAGTCACAAATTCAGTAAGCTTAAGCACCTTGCTTTCGGCACTTTCCTGAGCAATTAATTCTTCTTGGCGTTCACGTGCAGCATCTCGCTTTTCCTTACGGTACTTAGCGCCCTTTTGCTGAACATTCTGCTTACCTTGCAAGCGTGCAAGTGTTTCTTTCACTTGTTTTGCTACATCTTCAGCAGTTACTTCTTGCTTCGCTTGCTGTTGTTGCTTACGGTTTTTATCCTTTTGCTTCTTTGACGCATTGTTGGCCGCATTTTGAGCATTGTTATTGGCATTCTTCTTTGCGTTGTTATTAGGTTGGTTTGAAACCTCATTAATATCTACGCGCTCTTTGCCAATTCGCTGACGCTTGCGCTTTTCATTGCCTTGAGCGTTAGCTTGATTGTTTTGCCCTTTATTGTTGCCGTTGTTGCGTTGTTGCTTATTCTTTTCTTCGCGTTCCTTTTTCTTTTCTTCGCGAGATTTCTTTTTAGGACGCGTATTTTGGTTCAAGGCTTCGAGGTCGATGGTACCCAAAACTACAGGACCAGCGACGCCTGCTTGTGGTTTAAGCTTAAACACACCATCTTCGCCTTCGGTTAAGATCGAACCCTTTGGTTCTTCTGCTTTAGCCTTCTTTGCCTTTGGTTCTTTTGCTGACGTTTCTTTCTCTGCAACCGCTTCTACTGGGGCATTTGCAGGTTCGGGTTCAGCAACCTTAACCACTTCAACTGGTGCTGGTTTTGTAGGTTCTACAACAGCCTCAGCGACTTGTGGTGTTTCTGCTTCAGCAGGTTTCTCAACCTTCTTGGCCTTTTCGGGTTTATTAAAGATTTGTGCAGCTTGCTTGTGAAGTTCTCTATCTGCTCCAAAGTGTTGTTGAAGCAGTTCATGCATGTTGTCGTCAATCTTTTCATTGAGATCTCCAGTAAGGTGTGCGCCATTAGCGTTTAAGAAATCTACAATTGTTTGTTGACCAACATTAAATTCTTTTATTGCTTTACTAAGTCTGATACTCATTCTTTTCTTTTAATTTTTTAGTTGATTAGGGATTTTTAATGCGTTATAGCTTTGCGGTTCTTCACAAAGCCCCTAACAACTATTTAGCATTTTTTTCAAACTCTGCACGGAGTATTTCCAACACTTCATCTACAGTGTCTTCCTCCAAGTCGGCCTTTTCGATGAGCATCACACGTGGTGCATTAAGTACTTGCTTTGCAGTATCAAGTCCGATACCCTTAATTGCATCAAGCACCCATTGGTCGATTTCGTCGTTAAATTCGTCGAGTTTATAATCATTCTCTTCTTGTCCGTCCATTTCGCGGAACACATCAATGGTATAGCCAGTGAGCATACAAGCCAATTTGATGTTTTGACCGCCCTTACCAATAGCCAACGACACTTGTTCGGGCTTAAGGAAGACTTCTGCCTTCTTTGTTTCTTCATTGATTTCAATGCTTGAAATTTCAGCAGGAGCCAAGGCACGAGCAATAAACACCTGGGGATTTGCAGAATATTGAATGACATCAATATTTTCGTTATGCATCTCTCTCACAACACCTGTAATACGTGCACCCTTAACACCAACGCATGCGCCCACTGGGTCGATACGTTCATCAATGCTATCTACTGCAATCTTTGCACGTTCGCCAGGGATACGAGCCACTCTCTGCAAACGGATAATACCCTCAGCGAATTCAGGCACTTCGTTTTCCAAAAGACGTTGCAAGAACATGGGCGACGTACGGCTCAAGTAAATGCGTGGATTACCATTTGAATTGTCAACGCGATCAATAACAGCCTTGACATGGTCATTCTTATGGTAGAAATCGCGAGGGATCTGTGAATTCTTCAACAAGTGAAGTTCATTACCTTCTTCATCCAACAAAAGGGCTTCACTCTTCCAGGTTTGATAAACTTCAGCTGTAATCATTTCACCCACACGATTGATATACTTGTTGTAAAGCGCATCGTGTTCAAGTTCCAAAATCTTACTTGCTAAAGTTTGACGGAGCGTTAAGATAGCACGACGTCCAAACTTAAGGAAGTCGATCTTTTCTGTAACTTCTTCTCCAATTTCATAGTCATCAGCGATCTTTTGCGCTTCTGAGAGCGGAATTTCCTTATTTGGGTCAACAACACTGTCGTCAGCCACAACGATACGGTCGCGATAAATTTCAAAGTCACCCTTTTCAGGATTAACAATCACATTAAAACCTTCGTCCGAACCGTAAATCTTTGCAATTACATTGCGAAAACTTTCTTCAAGCACCCCAACCATTGTTGCCAAATCAATGCTCTTCGTTTCCTGGAAATCCAAGAATGTTTCAATAAGGCTTGGTGCTACTTCTTTTTTCTTTGCCATAAAAGATTTGTTTACAGAGAACGGGCATCACCGCTGTGAGGCGCCGTTCATTCCTGATCTATATGTTTTATTATTTGAAATCAATTACATATTTGGTGTACTTCACTTCGTCGTACACAAAAGTGATTGCCACATTTTCAATTATAGGACGTTTCTGTCCTTCTTTCTTAACCTTTTGCTGTGTTTCAATCACAAAATGCTCTGGTGTCACTTCGGTCAAAATTCCTGTAAACTTTTTACCCTCACGTGTTAACACCTCTACCTGTTCATCCAAGTGTATTTCGTACTGTCGCAACACCTTAAAGGGTTGACCAATACCAGCACTACCCACTTCTAATTCAAAATCCTCTTGTTCTCGATCAAGACCTTGCTCAATGTGTTTACTTAATTCAACACAATCTTCAATCCACACACCTTCTTCATGGTCGATTTCTACAACAATTCGCGAATCAGGACTGATTGTAAGATCGCAAAGGAAATATTCCTTACCTTGCAACCATTCATCCACTAATTTTTGAACAACACTTTTGTCAATCATGTGCTTTTAATCTTTGTATTCTAAATTGAATGAACGAAAAGTGAGGAACCTAATCATTGGCCCCTCACTACTTTCAATTGCAAATTTACGAACAATTATTTATAGTACAAATTTTTCACGTTTTTTTTAGCATCAAAATCCTCAATATACGTTAGTTTGCTATCTTAACAACCTATTTTTTAAGAGAAGCTTCAAATTCTTCAATCTCCCTACGGTATTCTACGACTGCACTAATCTTGTTTGATATTTTGGTGCATGCATGAATTACCGTTGTGTGATCGCGCCCACCAAAGCGTCGTCCTATCTCAGCATACGACAGGTTGGTGTACTTATGAACCATATACATGGCCAATTGACGGGACTGCACCAAAGCAAATTTTCTGCTCTTTGAATACAGCTCACGCACCGATACCTTATATTTCTCCGCTACCTTTTGAAGGAGTTCGTCAAACGTCACTGTGCGTTTTTCCAAGACCACGGCACGAGCGATGATGCGTTGCACCATATCCAGGCTGATATCCTCGCTATCGACAATGGAATAGGCCATGATGGAGTTTAAGATACCCTCCAGCTCACGAACACTGCTCTCAACATTTTCGGCAATGTAAAGAATAACATCTTTGGGGAATTTAGAAAGGCCGTTTCTCTTGATTTTAGCCTCCAGAATAGCCTTACGCAAGGTCACATCGGGCTTTTCCATCTCTGCAATCATCCCCCACTTAAAGCGTGTCAGCATACGGTCCTCCATACCCTCCAACTGAACGGGCGGACGGTCGCAGGTCATAATAATCTGACAATCGTTTTGTTGCAAATGGTTGAAGATATGAAAGAACGTTTGCTGCGTCTTGGGTGTCGAAATTTCCTGAACGTCGTCAATAATCAGCACATCAATCGACAAATAAAAGTGCATGAAATTATTCAGATTGCTCTTATTGGCAGCTTCCGTAAATTGCGTCTTAAATACATTTGCAGAAACAAAAAGCACACGTTTCTCGGGCATCGTTTCCAGGATCTTCAAACCGATAGCATTCGCCAAGTGGGTTTTGCCCACCCCCGAAGGTCCGTAAATAAAGAAGGGGTTAAACGTGGTCTGCCCTGGATTTTTCGCAATAGCCAATCCCACTGAACGTGCCAACTTATTACTCTCGCCCGAAACGAAGTTATCAAACGTGTAATGCTTATTCAATTGCGGCTCTATGGGCGGGAGTTGTTTTTGCTGCACCATGTTTGGCACCGGCTTCACCTGGCTTGGCGTAGGTCGTTCTGGCTTAGGTTCCGAAGGCAAGTGAAAACCCAACTGCGTATTTTCGCCAAACACTTGACGAACGGCATGCACAAACAACCGAGCGCATTTCGCGTGCTCTTGCAGACGCTGAAACGCCTCACGACTAGGCACGATAACGCGGATTTTATCTTCGTTAAAATCGTACAACTTTAGATCCGCAAATATGTCTTGATATTCGTCGGGAGACAATTCAGCCTTTATTTGCTGCATGCAAAGTTCCCAACGTTCTTGTGGAGTGAGCATATATAATCCTGAAAATAAGTTTGTAATAAGAAATCACACAGGTGTATTGATTCTTGATTACAAATGTTCAAGACCAATACTACTTGTCTTTTTTTCCAAACACAGAGAAGTGAACATAGCGTCCGGGGCGTTGCTTCATGTCCTTCAACAAGCTATCTGCACTTTCTGCCGTATTGGCCAAGTTATCGTATAAACTGCGGTTATTAAGCAAAAGCCCCAAGGTATTGTCTTGACTGTTTATTCTTTGATTGAGATCTGAAGTCAAGACATTGAGTTGAGCCGTCAACTGCTCTGCATTTTTCATTGTGGTTTGAAGCGCACCGATTGTTCCTTGCAAATCACTTTGTGCCACTTGACCGGTAATTTGATTAAGATGCTCTGCCACCCCATTGACATTAGTCATCAACGCTGGGATTTGATGGTTCATCATTTGATTCAACTGCTGCGTCGTGTTTTGCAAATTTGTGGTTATCAACGCTAAATTTTGCACCATGGTCAACAATGCCGAATCGCCTGTAATGCGGTTAATGTTGCTCATAATCGAATCAACCTTAGGCAACATCGTCATCACCGTTGGCATCATCTCGCCAGCTTTTTCCATCATGCCTTGTCGCATATCACCCGAAAGCGTATCGCCTGGTTCCAGAAAAGCCAATGGATTCTTTCCGGGCACGAGGTGCATCGTCACACCGCCCATCATTGAAGTTTCCAGTTCGGCATGCGAACCTTGAGGCACTCGCATGTTGGTGTTGAGTTCAATCTTCACCAACACATCGGCATTTTCGGCATAATCATAATGAATATCTCTCACGATACCCACCGCATAGCCATTTGCCAATACGGGCGAAGACACGGTAAGCCCAACAACGTCTTTAAATTTCACATAGTAGCTATTGGTTGATGTGAAGACATTGACGCCCTTTAGAAAGTTCAACCCTATGTAAAACAAAACAACAGCCACGATGGCCGTAAGTGCTATCTTAATTTCTTTTTTCATAATTCCTTACTTTATAATTAATCGATACGAGCCCAAAATGCAGGCTTTAGTGACA
This sequence comes from Bacteroidaceae bacterium, assembly GCA_017628775.1. Next base: position 9,983 of record JAGBYN010000077.1, read on the forward strand.
TTAAAAATACAACACCATCATTGCCCTGCAATCTTACGTGCCTGATTTAGATCCACACGTTTACCACCTTGAAAAGCCACAACGAAACAGCCCTTAAATTTAGCATTGAGCTGCTTTCTTAGCTTATTCATCTCTTGATAGTTTTTAGAACTGCCGCAGGTGTATTTATAAACGCCACCTTCTTTATAATAATCAACATTTTTCATACCCTTAATGCGCTTATCAACCGATTTCACCTTAGTGGCGCTGGTAAAGATTTGCACTTTGAAGATGGGCGCTTCTTTGGACACGTTTTGTACCGTAGATTGAACCTTCGTTACAGGTTTTACGGGTTCTTCTGGTTCAACCACAGGTTCTGGTTCTTCTGCCACGGGACGAGGTGTAGCAACAACAGCGCCATGATCCAACAAACTTTGTTGTTGCTTATAATACTTTTGAAAACCGCGATACAAGCTTTGAGCCAATTGCTCTACGCCGGCTTTTGAGTTTAAGTACTTCTCTTCGCTGGGCGTTGAAATAAAACCAAGCTCTGTCAACACGGAAGGCATTGACGTTTCACGCAACACCAAGAAGCCAGCCTGCTTAACGCCCTTATCCTGACGGCGGGCATAGTTGGTGTACTGCTGCTGAATAAAACGAGCCAAATCCACACTCTGCTTCATGAATTTATCTTGCATAAACTCAAAGATAATATAGCTTTCAGGACTATTGGGATCAAAGCCGGCGTAGCTCTGCTGATAGTTATCTTCAAAGGTAATAACCGAGTTTTCACGTTTTGCCACTTCTAAATTCTCATCAGCACGTGCCATACCGAGTGTATAGGTCTCAGTACCTAAAACCTTCCGACCCTTTGCCACCGCATTCGTATGAATGGAAATAAATAGGTCGGCATGATTACGATTGGCTATGGCTGCACGTTCGTGCAAAGTCACAAATTTATCGGTCTTACGGGTGTAAATCACCTTGACGTCTTTACAATTCTTTTCAACCAAGTTACCAAAAGCTAAGGCCACGCGAAGGTTAATCGTCTTTTCTTGAGCCACACGCCCCACTGCACCCACGTCACGTCCCCCATGTCCGGGGTCAATAACGAGGATGAATTTTTCATTGGCGCCACACACAAAAGGAAAGAGCAACGCAACGAAAACTGCAGTAATCAACCTATAATAAATACTTCTGAGCATAATGGACTGCAAAGTTAATGCTTTTTGCGAAGTTATCCACAGGTAAAAGCAAAAAAACATAATTGAAAAAAATAATAAAAGACCCCTAAGAACTGATATGGACTATTCATTTAATCTATATTCCTATCCACAAAATCTGTTTGCATATCAAAAACATTAGTTGTAATTTTGCATCAGAATCAAACAACAAACAAAACAAAAAAAATTGAAGTTTAACCATAAAAAAATTAGTTATCATGGAAAAGAAGTATTATTGTACAGTATGTGATTGGGTTTACGATCCCGAAGTAGGCGACCCCGAAGGTGGCATTGCTCCTGGAACAGCATTTGAAGATATCCCCGAAGATTGGGTATGCCCTTTATGTGGTGTTGGTAAGGACGACTTTGCTGTTGTAGAAAACTAACCTCATCACTCACAACTCTGTTTTAACGCTATAAATGGTGTGTTGAAAACCAAGTTTTTGACGCACCATTTCCTTTTTTCTCAACACGCCACCAATAGGACTAAAATACAACGGGATTTAATCAAAACTAACTCCGATTGAGTGCCAACTAAAAAGGATTTAATAAGCACTCAATCGGAGTTAGTTTTTACCTAAAACGGTTGTATGATTTAAAACCACGTAGGCGACTGTTACATAGCCAATTGCACATCATACCTTACAGCCAATTTTCTTAAATTCTGAATGGCATAACGCATACGTCCTAAGGCCGTGTTAATACTCATGGCTTTTTGTTCAGCAATTTCCCGAAACGTAAGGTTTTGAAAGTAGTGCATGGTAATTACCTCGCGCTGTTCCTGAGGGAGTTTATCCACCAAATGATAAAGGTCGGTAATGGTTTGCTCTGAGTCTGCCATGCATGATGCATTGACATCTGCCAATTTAATGGAGTTAAACAAATCGTAGTCAACCTCATCGTTCGAAATCATGCGCCAATTCTTCTCCATGCGGAATTGATCGATCATCAAGTTGCTGGCAATGCGTTGCAGCCAGCCATAAAACTTGCCAGTTTCCTGATAACGTCCATTACGCAAAGTCATAATGGCCTTGACGAATGTCTCCTGGAAGATATCGTCGGCCAAATCTGCATTTTTTGCCACAAAAAGGATATTGGAATAGAGCCTATCTTTATATCTATCAAGCAACACATCAAAAGCTGCATCACAGCCTTCAACATAATGCTTCACCAACGCATCGTCGGTGAATTGACTTAATGTCTTCATTACTTTACTATTTAATATTACAAGCGTAAAGTATTTTCGATAGGCAAAACAAATTTTATTGGTGAATAAAAAACAGGAACGTTTCAGTACGTTTGTTGCGTGCAAAGTTAATGCTTTTTATTTATTCACCAAGAAACAGGGTCATAAAAACCGCATATTTTATGTCTTCTTGACTTCTTTTCTCTTTTTTTTAGAATATTATCCGTTTGGATTTGGGTTGTTATCATGCTTTTATTGTAACTTTGCTTTTGGTATCATGGAATCTCAAGATACGCAGAAAAGACTTCTGTTCTTCAATCATTTGTTGAAGGATTTAAGCAAGAACTTTTCGCCTCGTCTGACCTTAATTAATCTTTTATATTTATAGTATCATGTGCGAAAACGACAAAGCCCTATTGGCTAAAAAAGGAATCACGGAAGCAAAACTCAACGAACAACTCAAGCAATTTGAGACAGGGTTTCCTTTCTTGAAATTGAGTGCTGCAGCAAGTATTGAAAAAGGCATTTTAGCGCCCAACGAAGCAGAACAGACAGAGTACCTTCAAGCTTGGGACAGCTACGTAGCTGCCAACCACAACGTTGTAAAGTTTGTGCCCGCATCGGGTGCCGCAAGCCGCATGTTCAAGGATATTTTTGCTTTTGCCGACGCTGACTACGACACGCCTCAAACCGATTTTGAAAAGAAATTCTTTGATCAATTACCTAACGCGGCTTTCTACGCTGACCTCAACGCAGCTTGCCAACGCTTGCATGGTAAGGACATCCCTGCACTGATCGCAGAAGGAGCTTACAAGGCGGTTGCAAAAGCAATGTTGGATGGCGAAGGTCTTAATTATGGAAAATTACCTAAAGGCTTATTAAAGTTCCATAGTTATGAATGCGGCTCACGCACACCACTTGAAGAACACCTGGTTGAAGGGGCACTCTATGCTAAGGGTGGTAATGGCAAGGTCAATGTACACTTCACCGTTTCGCCCGAACACCGTGCACTGTTTGAAGCACTCGTTGCACAAACAAAGTGTGGCTACGAAACGGCATTCAACGCTGATTTCAATATTTCTTTCTCTGAACAGAAGCCCAGCACCGACACCGTTGCCGCAAATGCCGACAACACACCATTCAGAAACGCAGACGGTTCATTATTATTCCGCCCTGGTGGACACGGTGCACTCATTGAAAACCTCAACGACATTGATGCCGACGTGGTATTTATCAAAAACATCGACAATGTTGTGCCCGATCGCTTGAAGGACGACACGGTGACCTACAAAAAATTACTTGCCGGCATCTTGGTGCAACGCCAGGCACAAGCCTTCAAATATCTCGAAAAGCTGGATAGCGGTAAATACACCATGGATGAATTGCGCGACATGCTTCAATTCGTTCAAAAGAACCTCTATTGCAAGAATCCTGAAACTAAAATCCTTGAGGACACAGAACTTGCCATTTACCTGCGCAATAAACTCAACCGACCAATGCGCGTGTGCGGTATGGTGCGCAATGTAGGCGAACCTGGTGGCGGTCCGTTCTTGGCTTACAACCCCGATGGCACAATTTCGTTGCAAATCCTGGAAAGTTCACAAATCGACATGAACGATCCCGAAAAGAAAGCCATGTTTGAACAAGGCACACACTTCAACCCCGTTGATTTGGTTTGCGCCATCAAAAACTATAAGGGCGAAAAGTTCAACCTACCAGAATACGTAGATAAGGCAACTGGATTTATCTCACATAAGAGTAAGGACGGCAAGGAGCTCAAAGCTCTTGAACTCCCTGGCCTTTGGAATGGCGCCATGAGCGATTGGTCAACCATCTTTGTTGAAGTGCCTCTCTCTACCTTCAACCCCGTAAAGACGGTTAACGATTTATACCGCGACCAACATCAATAACACACACTGAGTAAGCCCTCTTCGCTTACTCCGTCTTACCACGAGCTGACAAATTGGTGAATACACCATGGATTAACCATTTTGTCAGTTCGTGTTATGTTAAAGGTAGGTTCCAACAGAACCCACCTCAAACGAACAACAACACAAAAAAAACATGCCATTAAACAGAAAAATATTTTTCATCTTTGCGCGCCTTGCCATCACGCACTTAAGCAACGGCTATATGATTATTCATCCTCTTCGCAAAGCATTAGTAGAAAAACACCAAATGCTTTGCGAAGAGCGATTTGATCGCTTAGTGGCCAAAGCCCAAATCCTGCCTGGTGCATTTAGCTTAAACCTATCTGCCGTTATCGGGCGCGAGCTAAATGGCAGAAAAGGCGCAGTATCAGCACTGCTGGGTAGCTCAGTGCCTCTTGTGCTTTTATTTTCATTATTGATCGCTATATTTTCGCCCATGCGCCATTGGAGTCTTTTCCACTCTGCGTTAATGGGCATGCGCCCCTGCATCATCGCTTTGCTGATTGCCTCAGCCTATCGTCTGGGCAAGCAACAGCACCTAAGCATCGCTCAATGGATTTATCCTATTGCACTGGGACTTATCATCACCTCTATACAATTAGCGCCCATATACATTGTGCTCCTTGTTGTCGGAATTGGTTTTGTATATGGTAAATTTATTCAGCCTCACCTATGATTTACTTTCTCTTATTCTTTGTTTTTTTTAGTGTTGGTTTTTTCTGCTATGGAGGTCCGGAAGCCGTGCTATCAATGGCTGAATACATTGCTGTTGAACAAAACGGATGGCTCACACACGAACAATTTGCCGACTTACTTATTGTGAGCCGCTTTGTTCCCGGCGAAGCCGTTGTCAACAGCGCCACGTTATCAGGATACATCGCCACTTATCAGGCATGGGGATGGTTTGCCGCATTAGGCGCTGCCTTTATCGCGGTATTAGGATTAGCCATCCCTTCTTTCGTATGGGCAGAATTAGTTTATCGCCTTCGCATCCCTGAAGATTACCACCAAGGGGTTCGTTGCGCATTAAACTTACTCACCGTCACTGTACCTGGTTTTATCTTAGGCATCGCTTTTTCATTATGCACACCGCAGAATGTGGGGTCAACAGAATCTGCCTGGCAGTTGGGCATAAGTCTCTTTTTAGGACTTGCCACTTGTATTGGGTACCTTAAATTTAGAATCAACCCCTCGATATTGCTCCTGCTGTGCGGTTTAGCGGGCATCATCTTACTCTAATCATAAAAAAACGTTGAACAAACCTTACTCCCTTCTATATTTTTAAGGTGGGAGTTTATGGAACCTACCTTAACCATTCAACCACGATGATACCATTAGAAGATTTTTTCAGAAACTCTGACCGTTCAGGCTACCAGATTTCTCCCGACGGCCTTTACTTTTCATTTATGGCGCCTTATGAAAACCGCATGAATATCTTTGTGCAACGCATCGGAGGTGATGACATTCAACGCATCACACACGAAAAAGAGCGCAGCATCGCAGGATATATGTGGGCCTCAAACGAACGCCTTTTATTTATGAAAGACACACAAGGCGACGAAAACTTTCAACTTTACGGTGTGAACCTTGACGGCACGGACTTACGGGCTTACACGGACTTCCCCGGTGTGAGAACATCAATCATTGACGATTTAGAAGATATACCCGACGAAATCATCATTGGCATGAACAAACGCATGCCAGAGGTTTTTGACCCTTACCGCTTGAACCTTAAAACGGGAACCCTCACCTTACTGGCAGAAAATCCTGGAAACTGGCAAGGGTATATGACCGACCATTTAGGACAACTCAGAGCTACAACAGCTATTGTTGATGGAGTAAACACTCAAATCCTATACCGCGACAACGACCAGGAAGAGTTCCGGCCTGTACTCACTACAAACTTTAAGGAAAGTGTGGACTTCCTGGAATTTACGCCAGATAACCACCACGTGTATGCCGCCACAAATTTAAAGCGAGACAAAACCGTATTGGTCAAGATGAACCCCGCTACGTGCGAAGAACTTGAAGTGCTTTACGAAAATGAGCAGTACGACATTTCAAGTATTGCTTATTCACGGAAACGCAAAAAGTTATTAGCGGTATATTGCCAAGGACATCAAGAACCTATTCGCCACTATTTTGATCAAGAGGAGGCTGAATTTCGAGATGTGCTCCGAAATTTCTTTAAAGGTAAGCGCATCGGTATTTCTGCCACAGATAAAGAAGAACAGAAGTACCTCTTATACGTTGGATGCGACCGAAGCCGAGGCACCTATTACTACTATGAACGAGGTGCTGAAGCCCCCATCAAACTAGCCGACGTAGCACCATGGCTGAAAGAAGAGGACTTGGTTGAGATGCACGCCGTGACTTACACCACCCGAGATGGCTTAACCATCGAAGCTTACCTTTCCTTGCCCAAACCCTATACCCTTGATAGCGCACAAGCACTTCCCGTTATCGTCAATCCCCATGGCGGACCATGGGCACGCGATGGGTGGGGCTATTCATCCGAAGTGCAGTTCTTCTGCAATCGTGGCTATGCCGTGTTTCAAATGAATTTCCGAGGTTCAACAGGATATGGGCGAAAGTTCCTTGAAGCGAGTTATAAACAATGGGGACAAGCCATGCAGAACGACATCACCGATGGTGTTGAGTGGCTCATCGAAAAGGGCATAGCAGATCCAAAACGCATCGCCATCTACGGCGGCAGTTATGGTGGATATGCCACGTTAGCAGGACTCTGCTACACGCCCGACCTTTACGCTTGTGGCATTGACTACGTGGGCGTATCAAACCTACTCACCTTCATGCAAACCATCCCCCCTTATTGGCGACCGCTGCAACAAATGATGTACGAACAAGTAGGCGACCCAGAAGCCGACCGTGAAATGCTTGAAGCATACAGTCCCGCACTTCATGCCGACTTGGTTAAAGCACCGCTTTTCATTGCACAAGGCGCCAACGACCCACGCGTAAACAAAGCGGAGAGCGACCAAATGGTTGAGGCGCTCAGAAAAAGAGGGGTTGAGGTTGAATATATGGTAAAAAACAATGAAGGGCACGGATTCAGCAATCAAGAAAATCGTTTTGATTTCTACCGTCATGTTGAGGCATTTTTAGCCAAACACATCCCGAGTTAATAACAGAAAAGAAAGGAGATAAACCCCAAATTGAGCGTTTATCTCCTTTCTTTTATCATTCATCGATGTAAGGATGTTATTGTTTATTTTGTTCAAACAACTCTATCACACGTTCTCTCATCTTAAACAGATGATACACCTGACCACCATAACAAGGCTTTCCATAAAGGTTTGCGGCAATAGCATAATACAACTCAAGTGTTTTTTTAAAATCCGGATAGAATGTAGCGGCATCAATTTGAATGGTATCAGGAATCATCTCAGGATGTTGCTTAAACCAAGCAATCAGTTCTTCAACTTCCTCTTTTGTATATGTCTTTTTAAATTCCATTTGTATTTAGGGATGAAGTAAGATAAATAATAAAGGTTGACATGAGTTTACAAAATTACATCACAAAATGATTTAAAGCAAATTAGAAAGGCTTTTATTTTGCACTTCGGTCAAATTCAAGTACTTTTGCATGGAATTTAAAATAAGACACGATATGATTAAATTAGACATTTCAAAAGCACTTCCTTTTTTGGATAAGGAAGCCCTTAACGTTATTGAACCAAAGGTAAAGGCAGCACGCCAAGCATTAGAAGAAAACACTTGTGCTGGCAACGACTTCTTAGGCTGGCAACACTTGCCCTCATCAATCACAGCTGAACATTTGGCTGATTTGAAGGCTACGGCTCAAGTGTTACGCGAAAACTGTGACACGATTGTCGTTGCAGGTATTGGCGGTAGCTACCTCGGTGCACGTGCGGTTATCGAAGCTTTGGCCAATGGCTTTGAATGGTTGGTTAACGACGGCAAGAACCCCGTTATCCTCTTTGCTGGTAACAACATTAGCGAAGACTACCTCTATGAACTTACAGACTACCTCAAGAATCGTAAGTTCGGTGTTATCAACATCTCAAAATCAGGCACAACAACAGAAACTGCATTGGCATTCCGCCTCTTGAAGCGTCAATGCGAAGAACAACGCGGTAAGGAAATGGCACGCAAAGTTATCGTAGCTATTACAGATGCTAAGCGCGGTGCTGCTCGTGTAACGGCAGATAAGGAAGGTTACAAGTCATTCATCATCCCCGACAATGTGGGTGGCCGTTTTTCAGTACTCACTCCTGTAGGCCTCTTACCTATCGCTTGCGCAGGCTTTGACATTGAAGCACTCGTAAAAGGTGCTGCCGACATGGAAAAGCAAACTGGCGTTGATGTGCCTGTAATGGAAAACCCCGCTGCTATTTATGCTGCCGTGCGCAATGCATTGTATCAGAATAACAAGAAAATTGAAATTCTTGTTAATTACCAACCCAAGTTGCACTACTTCAACGAATGGTGGAAGCAACTTTACGGCGAAAGCGAAGGTAAGGACCTCAAAGGCATCTTCCCCGCAGCCGTTGACTTCTCTACCGATTTGCACTCTATGGGACAATGGATTCAAGATGGTGAACGCACCGTTTTTGAGACAGTTATTTCTGTTGAAGAACAACGCCACACGCTCCTCTTCCCCCACGACGACGAAAACCTTGATGGTTTGAACTTCCTTGAAGGCAAGCGCGTTGACGAAGTTAATAAAATGGCTGAATTAGGCACTCAGATTGCACACGTTGATGGCGGTGTGCCCAACCTTCGCTTGGTGATGTCTAAATTAGACGAGTATAACCTTGGCCAAATGATTTACTTCTTTGAAATAGCATGCGGCATCAGCGGTTTGTTGCTTGAAGTCAATCCATTCGACCAACCTGGCGTTGAAGCCTATAAGAAAAACATGTTTGCTCTTTTAGGTAAGCCTGGCTACGAAGCTGAAACAGAAGCAATCAAAGCGCGTTTATAAAATTTTAAATAAGGATGAGTTGCCCCAAAACAACTCATCCTTATTCTTGGAATTAGGAGGTACATCGTGCACAGAACACCATAAAAAAACCTCTTAAATCAATAAAAGCATAAGTGACAGGAAAAGAATGATGACACGTGTGTGGCAAGAGAGCATAGCGCGGCATAATAAGCGCTAACCATTGACGAATCTCTATACGAAGGTGATGCCAATCATTTTTTAAGTCACAAATATTGCATCCATCATTAATGTACAAATTAACAAGCATGACAGTTCACGCACTTCCACAAGCTATTTTTTTTGATATGGATGGCGTATTGTTTGACAGTATGCCTGCCCATGCTAAATCTTGGAATATCGTAGCCCAGCAATATGGTTTTGATTTACCTTATGAAGAAGTATTCATGCATGAAGGACGAACGGGGTTTGCTACCATAAATATGCTGATGCAACGCAAGTGTGGGCGCCAAGCCACACAACAAGAGATTGATGAGATTTATGAGGCTAAATGTGAAGAGTTCAACAAATATCCAACTGCCTCAAAAATGCCCGGAGCTCACGAATTACTCACTAAAATAGCAAAGATGGGTATTCCAACCTTTGTGGTGACAGGCAGCGGTCAAGCATCACTCCTTGAGCGCTTGCAGAGCAACTTTCCTGGCGTATTTCATCCCGACCACATCATCTCAAGCAAAGACGTCAAACATGGGAAACCACACCCTGAGCCTTATCTCATGGCTTTAGATCGCGCTGGTGTTGAAGCATCTGAAGCGATTGTGATTGAAAATGCGCCCTTAGGCGTGCGTTCTGCCCGTGCCGCAGGAATCTTCACAATAGCAGTAAACACAGGACCGTTACCGGAAATTGCCCTCAAGGCGGAAGGTGCGAATCTGCTATTTAATTCCATGAACGAGCTCAGCCAAGCTTGGGATAATCTATTTGAGCATCCTTAATGCCTAAGACAGCATGACTAAAATTGAGCGAGAGAAGCAAACCGTTGAGCACATGATTCGGCTATACTGCCAAATAAAAGAAAAGAACACTGAGCTTTGCGAGGATTGCAAGCGCCTATTACATTACGCCCATCAACGCTTAGATGCGTGTCGATTTGGTGAGCATAAAAGCACATGCCGAAAATGCAGCATTCATTGCTACAAACCAGAAATGCGGCAACGAATACAAGAAGTGATGCGCTTTTCTGGTCCCAAAATGCTATACCACCATCCTATCGTTGCACTGAAGCATCTATGGCAAGAATACTTTTAGTGCCACAAAAACACAGAACAAATAAAAGACCGACACTGTACATGGTTAGCAAACACATGTGCCGTGTCGGTCTTGTTTATAGGAAAAATTCTGATTAGTTAGCAGCCATGAAAGGTACTGTAGGATTTACAAGAGCCTTAACTTGTTCCAAACCATTAGCATCGTTAGTCACAACAAGTTCCTTACCTTCAGCTGTGTAAACAGTAAGTGTATTGTCGGCATTAATCTTCACCAAAGGATTTGTTTCGCCATTCACTTCATAGCTCCAAAGGTTAGATTCCTTGTCATAACGCAAGTAAGACACTTGCTTGGTAGTTTCGTTGCTGATGGTATAACCTGTTTCTGTTGTTGTGAGGAGGTAGAAATCACCATTTGTACCTACTATCGGTGTTGTCTTACCTACATTAGCCAAGAGTTGATCGCCTGTCCAGAACTCAATTGTGTTGAGCACAACAAAATCAGCAAAAAGACAAATGCTGTAAACAGGAGAACAAACAAAACCTATAATAGCATTAATGTATTTATTGTCTGTCGCTGTAGAATTCCACTTTGCAAACTTATTGAACATAGCGAAAGAACCAATCGCACATGATGTACAAAGTGTGCTGGCGCTAATAAGCAAAAGCGCGCCGCGGAAGATAATCTTTTTCATAATTTAAGAGATTAAAAGGTTTAAACTTTAGTTTTGCAATATTTCACTTGCAAAAATGCATATTTTTTATTACGTCGCAAACATTTTTTAAGAAAAAAAACAAATAACATGCATTTTTTTATCAGTTCTTATTTTCGTCGTAGAAGTATTAGAAGCGCGCCAATGAGAAATCATACTGTAAACCAGACTCTTTCCTGTTTGAAGCCTTAATTTCGCCATGATGAAATAAAACGGCATTTTTTACAATCGATAAGCCCAAGCCTGTACCTCCTAATTCATTAAAATGACGCGTGCGTCCTTCTTGAACCCTATAAAAACGCTCAAAGATACGAGGAAGACATTGTTCATCAACCCCACAACCATTATCATAAAAGCGGAAGAAATAATGCGTTGTATTTTCGCCCGTCAATGAAAAGTTAATTGTTATCTCCTCTCCTGCATAACGTAAGGCATTTTCAAGGAGATTCCTAAATATCGCATGGATCAGGGAATAATTACCATTAAGTATCGTATTTTCAGGTAAATCGCAAACCACCTTAGCCTGCTTTTCCTTGATCGTTTGATGCAATTCTTCCAACACCTCTGCAACCACATGATTGATACACACACGATCACGCGTCATGCTCTCTGGTGCTTCATCAACCTTGCTAATAATGGAGATATCACGGATAATAGCCGTCAGACGCTGGGTTTGTGCATGAGCACGCTTCAAAAAATACTGACGTCGTTCTTCTGACAGATTGGGTGATGCAATGATGGTCTCAAGAAAACCACTGATGCTACTTACTGGCGTACGCAATTCATGGGCAATATTATTGGACATGTCGCGCTTAAAGATTTTTCTCTTCTCTTTTTCTTTAAGCATCGCTTTATGAGTCTCCTCTAATTGTTTGTATTTACCCAAGATGGTTTGCCCTATACGTCCTAATTCGGAGTTAGGAAATTTAATATGATTGTAGTCAACCAAACCGCGTTCAGCCGACTCAATAAACAAGCGCAACATCGTAACTGATTTACCAAAGTGATCAGAAAGTTGAATCAAGAGTAGCAGTACTATGGGGAAGATCAACAGCGAAAACCAGAAAAAGATGTTGTCGGGCTTTAACAAATGCTGAATGGTCGCATCATAGGGTAAAGACAAACAGACAACACGGTCAGAATAGGCTTTGGCATAACAAAAGAAATCTCCATCTTGTGTTGACATTTGAGCCACAAAGTAATCTTCGCCTTCCTTCATCGCTTCAAGCACTTCCGATTGCAATTTTTGAGGATTCTCAGCAAGCATTGTGGCATGATTCGACACATAAACCTCAGTCCCATCTAAATTGAAAACAGCTACGCGCACATCTTTAGGAAAGGCATTTAAAAGTGGCAAAACCAACGTATCGTTTGCAACCTTATCATTCAAAAATTCATAATTCGCCAATAAATCGGCATAACTACGAAGTTCCGTCTTTAGGATATCTATTTTGTATTGCTCCTCACGCTGGTATTGAAAAACGATGAATAAAATCGCATAAAGCACAAAAACCACAGAGAAATTAATCAAGAGTTTCTTTGTGTATGAAAACGAATGAAATTTCATGGGAACAACACTAAACTATTGCTGGTAAAAATAACCATACCCCTGGCGATTAACAATTTTTTGTCCTAAATCGCCAAGTTTCTTTCTGACTCGAGTGATATGTACATCAACCGTGCGTTCAAGGACATAGCTTTCGCCATTCCACACTTTATCCAAAATTTCGGCACGCGAGAAAATACGCCCAGGTTCATTGATCAGCATACAGAGAATACCATATTCCTTGCGCGACAAAGTGATTTGCTCGTTATTGACAAACACCAATTTCCGTTCATGATCAATATGGAGTTGATCGGGCACAACCACTTGTAGCACCGATGGCTTATCAACAGAACTTTGGTCGTTATTTCGACGCATCACTGCCTTGACGCGAGCCAACACTTCCTGCAAAGAAAAAGGCTTACTGACGTAATCATCTGCACCAACGGAAAATCCACGTAACAAATCATTCTCAGAATCACGAGCGGTCAGGAAGATAATTGGAATTGTATTCTGCATATCCCGGCGCACTTTCTTGGCCATGTCATAGCCTGACATTCCGCCCATCATCACGTCCAAAAGGATGAGGCCATGTGATTCATTCAACACTTCAAGAGCTTCCTCTGCTGAAGCTGCGGTATCAACATCATAACCAGCATTTTCTAAATTAAATTGTAAAATCTCAAGGAGATCCAATTCATCATCAACAATAAGAATGCGTTTTGCCATAAGCGTGTAAATCTAAAAGATAGGTTCTAAAAATTAGGCGTTATGATGATTTGATTTAAAATCATGGCTAATTTATAGAACCTACCCGAGTTTAAATGTATTTTAGAAAATTGTCTTCGTGATGCGGATATTAAGCATAGGATAAACCTCAAACTTTTTAATCGCATCTACATAATCACCAACCTTACCACGGACATTATCCAAATCATTGATTAAGTCAGTCCCATCATGCGTAATAAGTTGTGGCTTTCCACCCCAGAAGAGCACACCACAATCAAATGATATTTTATAAGATGGGTCTTTTTTGAAGAGTGCGCCTTCATAGCCGAAGCCTAAAAAAGGCTTGATGCGATTTACCTTTACAGTAGCCCGAACCATGCTGTTCGCATCGGGTTCCATCATGTAAGGTTCACCCTTTTGATGCACGACATTGCCTTCTGCATCAAGCACATCGCGCTTGTATTCACCAATACGAATACCCATACGGCCCATATCCCAGAACTTATCTTCCAATTCAGGGGCGAGGTAACCATCTTCACCGATAATAGGTTCGCCATTAATGATTTTATTATACATATTATTGTATATGCTCACACCTAAAAGCGAGGGCATGTCCTCCATGCTATTTTTTGCTTTGGCAACACTTGAAGGACCATAATAAACACCTGCCGTAATGTGCCACTTCTTATTTTCAAAAGGAAACACATCAACCAACAAATTAAAATTGTAGAAATTGGGTTCTCCAACCATATCCACACTGGTGTCAATATTTAAACCTGTGAATTCCTGCAACTGTGAGGCCATGTTATCAAAACGGGTTGTCACCCAATTGCCATCGAAATCATATCGTCCGCCTTCAATACCAAAATTAATTTTGGGTTCAAATTGTGGCATATATGAAAAACCAGCACGAAGACCTACATAACTGTTAATTTTAGTGGCCAAATCGAAACCAATACCCGAAGTACCTGCAGTGACCGACAAATCGAGGTTTCTAAAAGGTTTGATACTTTTTTCCACATCCAAATCTTGAGCGAACGCCGACATTGTACACATGAAAATCAGCGCTAAAAGTGAACCTAACTTTTTCATATTCTTTATTGCTTTAATTAAATTATCGTTACTTACGTTTGGGTTTCAGCGTTATTAAAGGTATCAACATTTCCTCCATTGATATTCCACCATGTTGGAACGTGTCTTTATAATACTGTACGTAATAATTGTAATTATTGGGATATGCAAAGAAATCTGTTCCTGTTGCAAAAATATAACTTGTTGATAAATTGGGTGCAGGCAAACCAATTCGTTTGGGGTCCTTCACCTCATATACCTCTTTAGGGTTATAACTTAAATTCTTGCCTAATTTATAACGCAAATTGGTATTCACATTCTTATCACCAATCACTTTTATGGGTTGATTGGCACGGATTGAGCCATGGTCGGTGGTAATGATAATTTCGTAATCAAGCGAAGCTAACCATTTAAACAGTTCTTTGATTGACGAATGTTTAAACCACGACAGCGTGATTCCTCGATAAGCTGCTTCATTTGATGCCAACTCACGCACCATTCTGGATTCTGTGCGGGCATGACTTAATATATCAATAAAATTGACCACCAATACATGAAGTGGGAAAAGAGGCAACTGACGAGATTGCTCCAGGAACTTCTCAGCTGCTGCCGAATCATTTAGTTTATTGTACGTAAACTGTTCCTTGCGGCGAAATCGGTCCAAATGACATTGTATCAACTGCTCTTCATTTAAATTCTTACCCTCATCATCTTCCTCATCCACCCATAAGTTTGGGTACATGTCGCGAATCTGTGCGGGCATCAAACCTGAAAATATCGCATTTCGAGCATATTGAGTGGCTGTTGGAAGAATACTATAATACATATTCTCTTCCATATCAAAATCATCGGACAGTTCAGTGCTAATGCATCGCCATTGATCGTACCTGAAATTATCAAGCACCAAAAGCATCACCTTTTTGCCATCACGCAAACGTGGGAACACTTCATATTTAAATACATCATGCGACATCATCGGTCTTTGTTCGGGGAGCGCAATCCAATTTTCATAATTTTTCCTGATGAACTTCGCAAAATTACGATTGGCTTCCTCACGCTGCATGCGCAACATCTCTTTCATCACCTCGTCACTCTCAGACAATTCCAACTCCCAACGCACCAATTTCTTATATAACTCTACCCATGCTTCGCTGGTCAGATTATCATTCATTTGCATACTGATTTGAGCAAACTCTTGACGATAGGACGTTTGAGCTACTTCTTGTACGATCTCACGCTGATGTATATTCTTCTTTAATGTTAATAAGATTTGATTCGGATTAACGGGCTTAATAAGATAGTCGGCTATTTTTGAACCTATAGCTTGATCCATGATATCCTCCGTTTCATTCTTCGTAACCATCACAACGGGCACATTGGGTTGAATTTCTTTAATACGCGCCAAGGTATCTAACCCACTCAAACCAGGCATGTTTTCATCCAAGAGAATCAAATCAAAATAATGTTCCCGGCAAGCGTCAATAGCATCTGTTCCATTAAAACAAGTCATCACCTCATAGCCTTTGCCTTTTAGAAAAAAAATGTGGGCTTTGAGCAAATCAATCTCATCGTCCACCCATAAGAGTCGTCCAAGCATATTAGATTTTCAGGGTTAATTTACGACCTTGATAAAAAAGGTCATCATATCCATAGGGCGTGTTAATCGCAAAACACGGACATCTCGTTTTAGCGCCATATTTCACGAACAACTTCCAATCAGCAAATTTAGGAATTTATTTTGTATCACACAGATTTTTAGAATTACAAAATCAAAACTCACATCATCATGAACATTACTCCGAAAACAAAAATAGGGCGCGCCTTTTGAAATGGACGCACCCTATTCTATTTATTATTTAGTAACGGTAAATTAATAAGTTAGGACAGTTTTAATTATATTTTTAGTTGATTTCGTTTTTTGTCAAGAAGGAGCATAGCGGGCTATGTGACTAATGAACAAAGACGAAAGCGACAAAAAGACAACTCTTTAAATGCCTCCATAAAACATGATTAATATAAAAAGTCCCAAGTTATTTTTTAGCGTTACTTAGTTTCCATCGTTTGATCCAAACGTACAGATACACGTGCGAGTTCTGTCATTTCAGCACAAATTTGCTCTGTTTCTTGAATAACGTGAAGCAACAAAGTAAGTGTTGAAAGATTTGAATCATCGTGATGCATATTAACCAGCACTTCATGGCGGAACGTACGCAAATCTTCACGAATTTGAGAGAATGTGGCACGCAACTTATCATTTTCAGAGAAGTTCAAATGACGTAAATTTGTAGCCACTTCTTCCATAGCCTTAATTGCTCTCAAACGCAACGACACATAACGTTGCATATCTTCCTTACCGATAGGCGTAAAGTTATTATCAACGTGATCAAGAGCAGGTTCGATCAAACGCAAGAGGCCATAACGAATTTGACGAAGAGAATTGTGTACCAAGTGGAAGTCAGTACTTAAATGAATCGCAACAGCAGGTTCTGTCTTACGCAAACATATATTTTCGCGACGACGAAGATTCTTTACTTCACGCTTCTTAAGCGAAATGATATTGTTTGTTTTGCGCAACGTACGAAGATTTTCGGTAAACAAACCATCGGTACTTTCGCGCAAGCAATCAGCAAAACTGATAACCAACTCAGCGGTACAAACACCAATGTGGCGCTTGAGCATCGGCACGATCTCTGTACGGTCGTTGAGCTTGAGCATTTCCTGGAAGAGGATATCGCCCTCTTGCATTTCCTGTTCCTTAGGATTGCGACCGATATGGCTCTTGAACAAGGTGTACAAACCGATAGCTACCAAAGAGAACACGACACCCCAACCGCCATAGAACATGGCACCTGAAACGAGGAAACCTGCACCGAAAGCCACACCGGCAGTGATGAACCAACCACCGATAACGGTAATAACACCTGTAATGCGGAACACGGCACTTTCACGTGTCCAAGCACGATCGGCCAAGCTTGAACCCATCGCTACCATAAAGGTAACAAATGTTGTTGACAATGGCAACTTAAAGGATGTACCAAGTGCAATGAGCAAAGAGGCCACAACAAGATTCACCGAAGCACGAAGAAGGTCGTAAGCCACTGTATTATCTTCTATTTCTGGAGCAGCAAAACGACGGTCAATATAGCGCAACACTTTCTCGGGAACAATCTTTACCACAGCGTGACCAATAGAATTGCTCCAACGCACCATGCTACGAGCTGTTCGTGATGAACCGAACATTTCATCACCTTCGTTCTTACTTGAAAGGTCAATAGAAGTTTTCAACACGGCATGTGCCTTCTTTGAGGTAGTCAAAGCTACCACCATGACAACGCCTGCTGTAATCAAATAAATCAAATCGGTCGAAGCAGATTCCAAAAGCGAAGTCATCATGAATGAATTGGGATCTGTGGCACCTGATGCTGTATAATCAGTATATGATGAAAGGCCAGCAAGGGGCACACCGATAAAGTTTACCAAGTCGTTGCCTGCAAACGCTGTGGCTAACGCAAATGTACCCAAAAGCACAACAACCTTAAAGACATTAATCTTACACCAATGTAAGATTTGCATCAGGATGGTAAATATAACAAAACAAGCCAAGAGGATGATAAGCACATTATTGTCAATATAATCCTTTACCTCGGGTGTCATGAAAGAAATATGCTTCAAACCTTTAAAAAGCATGAAGTAAACAATTGCTGTAACAGAAACACCACCAAAGATACCGATCTTGAAGCCTAAACCTTTATGAATATTAAAGGTGAATATAATACGGGTAATGTACTGAATAATTGAACCAAAAATAAACGCAATAGGAACCGAGAAGAAAATACCAAGAATAACCTCTAAAGCCTTTCCTGTATTCAAATATTCCGCAAATGGCAACCCTTCGGGGCCAAACATCTTAACAATACTCAAAGCGAAGGCTGCACCTAACATCTCAAACACCAACGAAACTGTGGTTGAGGTAGGCATACCAAAGGAGTTGAAGATATTAAGCAGCACAATATCGGTAATCATTACCGCAATAAAGATGGTCATTACTTCATGGTAAGTAAAGTATTGCGGATTAAAAATACCATGTCGCGCAATATCCATCATACCATCACTTAAAGCACAACCAAAAAAGACGCCGACGGCTGCAATTGTTATCACAGTTTTAAACTTTGCCGCTTTTGAACCAACAGCGCCGTTCAGAAAGTTAACCGCGTCGTTTGAAACGCCGACCCAAAGGTCGAAGATAGCAAGTACTCCAATGAGTATCACCATCACTAAATACAACGATTCCATAAGTTATTTAATATTAAAATTTATTTCGCTTTGCAAATTTAAGTTTAATTTATCGTTGCAACCACAAATATACGGTTAAATTCTTGTTAAATGTTTTGTAACATGTTAAGTTTGAAAGAAAAATCATTACTTAGGACCTTAACATGTGCCTTCAATATTTAAACTTATCTAATTTTGTTTTACGATTCCATATAACACAAGAGGATGTAGCAAAATCTGCTACATCCTCTTTAAATATTCTTTCAATAAAAATTATTGTGCGATACAGATACTTACACGGTTAAGTTCTGGCTTAGCAGTACCATAAGGTTGTTCAGTGTCACCCTTAGAAGCTGTTACGATACGATCCTTAGAAATACCGAATTGGTTAACAAGCGCATTTGCAACGATGTCAGCACGCTTAGCAGCATACTTCTTGTTGATAGATGCATTACCTGTTCCCTTATCAGCATAACCAGTGATAGTTACCTTAGCTGCGGGATTAGCCTTCAAGTAATCAGCGATTTCTTGAACCTTAACCATTTCAACCTTAGAGATTGTTGAAGAACTGATTGTAAAGAACACGTGCTTTTCAAGTGGCTTAACAACAGCGATTTCCTTAGTTTGAACCTTATCCAATGTACGAGCGGGTTGCTTGGGCATGATAGGACGAGCAGGTTCTGTTTGAGCAGGACGAAGAGCCTTGAGCAATTCGTTGATTGAGTTATCCTTCTTAGGAGTAACAGTCTTCTTAGTATAAGTAGAACCGAAGTTATACTTAACACCTACGAGTGCATTGAAACACCAGTCAGCGTTGCCTGCCTTCTTTGAGTTGTAGTGGTCATTTACTGTAGCAGCTTGAAGTTCAAGACCTACATTGAGGTTGTCGTTGATACGGAAATCACCCATAAGACCTAAGCGACCCATCATGCGCACCTTAGTACCGTCCCAAAGATTAGACAGGTTTTGGTTGCTCTTTGTGTTGTTGTAGATGTTAGAAATTTCAGCCTTTGCAGCAGCTGCATCATCGTTATTCCATGCGATGTTAGCACCGATACCTGCAAATGCGCTCAAGTTAAAGAGACGTTCAGGGTTGTATTCGAAGAAAAGGTTTGTCAAGTTAAGTGTTCCGTCGATCATAGGCGCTACGAAGTTCCATGACCAATCAAGAGACTTACCGTTCATTTCCCAACCACCCTTACTTTGAAGTGCGTTTACTGAGAAACGAGCACCAAACAACTTTGTAAAGTTGTAACCACCACCTAATTGGAAGTTGTAAGAAAGGAGATCACCGAAGTCTGATTCACCCAATGTATACTGCAAACCGAGAGGTTGTACTTCAGCATACCAGTGAGGTGTGAATTCATAAACCGTTTCTGTTTTTTCGCTCTGTGCGTTCGCAGTTAAGCAACCCAAAGCAAAGAGACTTGCTATAATGGTTTTTGTGAATTTCATAATTTTTCTAATTATAAATCAAATGAATAAGTTAGGGTTCACATAGGGAACCCTCAGGAACCCTAACTTTTATTTTTAATATCTCTCGTTATTGAAATTACTTTTGACGAACGTAGAACTTCTTAGCAACTACAAGACCGCTATAGTCAACAGCTGTGTAAACGATTTCGTAAACATAACCGCGCTTAATGTTCATCTTCACTTGATCAACGTTACCTTCAAGAACCTTAGCAGTTTGAGCGTCGTTGAGTGCAGTTAAGAGTTCACCACCATCAGCTTGAGCGTTCTTAGTACCATCCAAAGAGTAAACGTTAGTTACACCTACGAGCTTCTTGTAAGCAGGAGCAAGAACTTCAGCTGTGTAAGAAGTTGGTGCGAGAACGAGTTCACCTGAAGTAACAACTGTAGGAACGCTACGTGATTGGCTTAACTTATTGAAGCCATTGTTGCCTTGTACGAGGAGCACAGGTTGGATAGCAGCATTTACAGAGTTAATCATGTTGCAAACCTTAGCGTTAAACTTATCGAAGAACTTAGCAAGCAATACCTTGAATTCGTCGTTAACCTTAACTGCTACGTTTTCTACTACTGGCAACTTATCCTTAAGCACAGCGTTAGCCTTATCCATCAAATCCAAAAGTTCATCAATTGTACCGCTTGTGATGTTACCATAGAGGTCGTTCATCGCGTCGTAGAGATTTACTTCTACAGGATACTTGAATTGAACAGGGATTTGCATTTCCTTAGTAATGTGGATATCCTTGAGGATGAGAGAATCACCATCTACAGTGTATTGAGGAGCAGCAACCTTAACAGTTTCAGCTGGGAAAGAAATTGTTTCTTCAATCTCCTGAAGTTCACCTGCAACTTCACGCATCACTTTAATAGTTTGTGAACGTGCAGGAATTACGACTTCGATAGAGTCTTCTGTTTCAGGTGTGATTTGACCAAACTTGATGCTATCCTTAGGAAGTGTCATATCAAGCGTGTAATCAACAGTAGTGTTTACGTCAACTTCGATTGTAAGCTTAGTGTCGCTTGGGTTAAGAGGCAACACCTTAATCTTGTTAACCACAATGTTTTCTACCTTATCGAAAATCTTATCTACAGTAGAAGAACCTGGAACGAGCTTAACAAATACATCAGTAACCTTATCAGTTACCTTACCAATGAGATTTTCTACCTTTTCAAGAGTAGGAATATTCTTGATATCTACGTCAGCGAACTTATAAGAAAGAGGCTTGAATGCAGTTGCAGCAACAGAGTATTGTGAGTAAACACTGCGTTGTTGGCCGAGGTCATCAGTCCAAGACACCTTAACAGCATTAGCATCCATCTTACCATTCAATTGGCTTGCCAATGAAGACAATGTGTTAGTTACATTGAAATCAGTGAGCGCATCACCCATAATTTCGTTGATATCAACGCGACCCTTAAGTGATTCAACAGCTTCAGCAGTGAGTGTAGCCTTTGCTTCATAGAAGCCATTAGCAGCAGAACGTGAAACACCGAATGAGAGGTTCTTGTCAGAGTAAGCGAGTGGTTCGAGCTTAATAGCAGAAGCTTGTTCTACACTATTAACAAGTGGGAACTGTGCACCTTCAAAGTTTACAGTGTTAGGATTAATTGTGAGGTAGAGTGTACCTGCATTACCTGCACCACCTACGAGAGGTTCACCTGCAGCAACTTCAATTGCTGTTACACCGAGCATCTTGATATCAGCTGAAGAAAGACGTGCATCGTCCTGATCGCTGTAGTAACGAGGTCTTGCAGTTGGGAATTCAAGACCGTAGTTTCCTGCATAGCCATAGTAAGCTGCGAGGATGTTGCTACGCATGTTGTTAGGAAGCGCTGCATAACCAAACACTGGACTTGAAGCACCTTGTACAAGGATACCTGAAACGTATTGGTTCAATGCACCTTCAAGGTTCTTAATCTTGTTTTCAACGTCAGCAACACGAGTTGTCAATTCGTCGAGTTGTTCTTGGAGTGCCTTGTCCGCTTCTTGGTATGCCTTTTCAATTTCGCCAACCGCAATTTGCAAAGTATCGATTCTATTGTTAGCATCGTTGAACTTTTCGTTCAATACCTTGAAAATTTCAGTTTGGAGAGAATCAGCATAAGCCTTAGCTGCTTCGTAGTTTGCTGCGATTTGGTTAACCAATGCAGAGTCAGCCTTTTCGAGGGCAGCAATCTTAACTTGAGCATCAGCAACATCTTGCATTACCTTTTGCAATTCTGTATTCCAAAGTTTGATGTCATTTTGGATGTTAGTGATTGCGGTTTCGTGGTTGTTCAACTGCAATTCGTGAGCAGCCAAGATTGAATCATGAGATGCTACAATTGAATCGTGCTTATGTTGAAGAGTTGCAATAGCTTGAGTAGCAATTTCATTCAATTCAAACAATTTTGCCAATTGTTGTTCTACGTCAGCAGGACAGATACAATCCTTGCCATCCTTACCGTCTTGACCGTCCTTGCCATCTTCACCATCTTGACCGTCTTTGCCATCTTCACCGTCTTGACCGTCTTTGCCATCTTCACCATCTTGACCATCCTTGCCATCTTCACCGTCTTGACCGTCTTTGCCATCTTCACCATCTTGACCATCCTTGCCATCTTCACCGTCTTGACCAGGAAGACCAGGTTGACCTTGTTGGTTAGGATCGCATGTACAACCTTCTTTAGCTTCGAGATCAGCAATACGACTTAACAAAGCAGCGATTTGACCTTCAAGGTCTTCTACTTCATCTTCGAGATTACCCTTAAGTTCTTCTCTAAGGTCATCGTCTGCATCTTTGTAAGCTTCTTCTAATGCTTCAAGATCCTTCTTGTAAGCATCTTCAAGATCAGAAAGGTCCTTCTTCAAAGCGTCGATCTGATCATTTACGGCATCTTCAAGCGTCTTGTCCGCATCAATCATTTCTTCATGAAGATCTGCGTACATATCTTCCGTTTTGTCATCACAAGACACGAAAGACAATGACGTAACTACAACTGCAGCAAACGCCATCAATCCGTTAAAAAATTTCTTCTTCATTTTTTAATAATTAATTAATAGGATTATTTGTTTTTTAATTTACGTTTTTCCTTTATGGATACACAATAGGATACACAATACCCATTGTTCGGCAAATTTATAAAGAAAATCATAAACCGAGCCTAACAATGGGCATAAAACATTAAGTTTTTTTATTTTTTGTTAATAATGACAACGCAAAATAACAAATCAACTACAAAAATCAACGTTTCTCCTTTAAAATCAACATCATCTCTTGAGCAGCTCGCTGTGGCGCTCCAGCCTCTCCTAATACCTCTTTCATCGTTTCGTAGCCCCGTAATTGCACGTTCCTTCCTTCCGCCCCTGGCATCAGTTGCTTAAGATGCGCCACAATTTGCTCGTGAGTCATAGTGTCGGCCACCAATTCCGGCACCACCTCCTTATTCGCTACAAGATTGACCAAAGAGATATACTTCACCTTCAACAAATGACGACGCAAGAAAGAAACCACCTTGCCTATAGGCGTGTAATAGCACACCACTTGCGGAACGCCAAACAGTGCCGTCTCAAGTGTAGCTGTCCCTGACGTCACTAAAGCCACCGTGGCATGATGCAACAATGGATAAGTTTGCTGACGTACAATCTTTGGCCATTGGGATTCACGCCACGGCAAACGAGCCAACACCTCGCGGTAGAAATCAAGCGAAATTGAAGGCGCACCAGCCAAAACCAATTGATAGTCCTGTCCCGCCAC
>JAGBYN010000078.1 GCA_017628775.1 Bacteroidaceae bacterium
GAGAGTGGAGAGTTGAGAGTGGAGAGTTTAGAGTGGAGAGTTTAGAGAGGAGAGTTTAGAGAGGAGAGTTTAGAGTTTAGAGATTCCATCCGGCATGTAGGGGCCGATCACCGTGTCGGCCCGTCGTCATCCAATGCATCAATCGCCATGGATGTTGTGTAGGGGCCGATCACCGTGTCGGCCCGTGGTGGAACAACGCAGAAATCGCACCAAACCGTGTCGGCCCGTCGTCATCCAATGCATCAATCGCCATGGATGTTATGTAGGGGCCGATCACCGTGTCGGCCCGTCGTGGAGCAACCGTTAATTCGTTAATCGAGGTATGTCGGCCCGTCGTCATTACCCCAACAAATGTCGAGAGAGAGGAGGGCGCCTTTACTGATAAATCAAAGAGGTGATGCGCGTGGGGTCGTACACTTCCTGCGCTACCTTCTGCAGCAACTCGGGCGTTACGGCTTCTACCTCGCTGCATATATTCTGCACGTCGCGATGCACGCCATAATGGGCAAAGGTCTTGCCCAAGGCAATGGCATAACCCTCACTGCTATCGCAGGATATGCCGATTTGACCGATTAACTGTTGCTTGGCAGCGCGCAATTGTTGTTGCGTCAAGGGGGTGGTCACGAGTTTATTCAACTCTCTGTGCACGAGATTGATACAACGACGTACATCCTTGGGATCGCAACCAAAGTAGATATTCCAGAATCCACAATCGGGATAGGTATTGAGGTAACTGTCGATGGAATAAACCAAACCGGCCTTTTCGCGCACGGAGGTATTGAGGCGAGAGTTCATACCTGGACCACCCAATATATTATTGAGGAGGAGCAGCGCAAAACGGCGGTCGTCGTCGGCACCAAACGTAGGCGCACCGAGCACGACGTGAGCTTGATGCGTTTGCTTATCGACCTGACGGTGCATGGGCACATAAACGTGAGGCACAACCTGATTTTTTGGCAAAGCACCTAATGGAACATCGGCTGTGGCACGTTCGAGATCGCGAACGACTTGCTTGAAATTGACGTTGCCGTAAATATAAAAGGCACAGTTCGCAGGCACGTAGTATTGACGCGCAAAGCGCTGGGCATCGGCTGTCGTGTAAGTGCGCAGACGCTGGGCTTGTCCTAAAATATCGCGCCCCAATGGATGTTGGTCGAAGAGCATCGATTCAAACTCATCGAAGATTAATTCTGCGGGCGAATCCAAATAACTGTCGATTTCATCGCAGATTACCTCCACCTCACGGTCGATTTCCGCTTGGGGATAGGTGCTGTGAAACACAATATCGGACAGTAAATCAATGGCGCGTGCGACATCCTTGCGCAACACGGTGGCGGTATATACCGTTTCCTGCTTACTGGTGGAGGCGTTTAAATCACCGCCTACACGCTCAAGGCAATTGGTAATGTGGTGGGAACGACGACGCTGCGTCCCTTTAAAGGTCATGTGCTCTATGAAATGAGCCATGCCACTATCGGCGGCATCTTCGTGGCGCGTGCCACAACACACGACGTAGCCACAATAAACCACGGGGGCATCACGATGTTCGTAGATGATGCGAAGGCCATTAGGGAGGGTATGAATCATTATTGTTGACGACGATGTTTAAGAAATTCATGATAAAGGATATGGGCGGCAAAGGCGGCAACACATCCTGTGTTAAAGAGCAGGCGCAACCAGGGTTCGGCAATATAAGTCGAGGCGCCTTGCATCAGTACATAAAACAGAGCGGTCATGCCGACATAAACCGCAATTTGCTTGAGCGGATATGCCACGGGGTTATACTTCTGGCCCACAAAATAGCTGAGCAACATCGCCACGCCATAGCCGGCAACACCAGCCCAGGCACATGCCATAAAACCATATTGCGGCACGAAAAGCACATTAACGGCAATGAGCACCGCACAACCGATGCCTGAGAACCAAGCACCCCAGATGGTTTTGTCAATGAGTTTGTACCAGAACGAGAGGTTGAAGTAAACACCCATGAGGATTTCAGCCGCCATCACAATAGGTACGACTTTAAGACCGCCCCAGTAATCGGGGGCGATGATATACTTCAAAACATCCAGATACGCCACAACCATTAGGAAGGCTAAGAGGGTGAATATGAGAAAGAACTTCATGGCCTTGCCCATATCCTGAGCCCCACCACGCCCGAAGACAATGGGTTCGTAAGCGTAGCGAAAGGCTTGCGTGATCATCGCCATAATCATCGCTATCTTCACACTGGCACCATAGATACCGAGTTGAACCCTGCCTGCTTCGCCTTCCACCAAATGGCAATAAAGCATCTTATCGGCTGTTTGATTGAGAATACCAGCAATACCCAAAATCAAAATGGGCCAGGCGTAGTGCAACATTCGGCGCAGTAAGGAGCGGTCGAATACACGTGGGAAGCCCGTTAATTCTTTGTAGAAGAACAATGTTATCAATGACGTGCAACACAGATTGATGGCAAAGACAGCACCGACCTCTAAGGTATAGTCAAAGAAGGTGGGCAACACCACGAAATAAGCAACATTGGCAAGGATATTGAGCAGGATAAACAAGAGTTTGAGTCCGGCAAACTTCAGAGCTTTCTTTTGATAGCGCAGATAGGCAAAGGGGATGCTTTGGAATGCATCAATGGCTACGCAAAGTGCCATCATCCAGATGTATTCGGGATGAGTAGCATAGCCAAGTGCTGAGGAAATCGGGTTCAGCAATAGAATGACGACTGCCACGAAGCACAACCCTACGCCACCGACGGCACCGAGCGTCGTGCTATACACGCGCTGGGGCACTTCACCTTCTTTATTGATGAAACGGAAGAAGGTGGTCTCCATACCAAAGGTCAGGAGCACCATGAGTAAAGCCACATAACTATAAACCTCGGAAATGACGCCATAACCGCCTGAAGAGGCCGCAATCTTGGCGGTATAAAGGGGCACGAGCAGATAATTGAGAAAACGGCCGATGATACTCGAGAGCCCATAGATGGCGGTATCCTTGAAGAGTGATTTCAGCATAACGCAATGGGGGTTAGAAGAATAAGTAACAAATGCCTATCGCAGCCATGATGCCTGCTAAATCGGCGAGCAAACCGCAAGTAACGGCATGGCGCGTGTAACGAATACCCACACTACCGAAGTACACGGCAATGATGTAGAAGGTGGTGTCGGTACAGCCTTGGAAAATACAGGTTAACCTGCCCACAAAGGAATCTGCACCATAGGTAGTCATGGCATCGACCATCATGCCTCGTGCACCACTGCCACTGAGGGGTTTCATAATGGCTGTGGGGAGGGCACCAACCCATTGGGTGTCAATGCCAAGAAGCCCCACCAACCACTTCACCCCTTCTATCAACCAATCCATAGCGCCCGATGCGCGGAACACACCGATGGCAACAAGGATAGCCACAAGGAAGGGAATGATACGAATGGCTGTTTCAAAACCGCCCTTGGCTCCTTCCACGAAAGCGTCGTACACATTGACCTTGCGGCGCATGGCAGCCACAATAAAGAGGATGATGATGGTGAGCAACAAAACATTAGCGGTGGTGGTGCCCACAAGATCCATCATCGTGGCATCCATCTGACTAAAGCTCCAGATAATGGCTGCTACAAAAAGAGAAGCACCGCCAAGGGTGAACATCAGCGTGCGGTTGAGCAGGTTAATGCGCTGATAAAGACTGGTGACAATAATTCCTGCCAGGGTTGAAAAGAATGTGGCAAGCAGAATAGGAATGAAGATATCCGTGGGATTGGCGGCTCCCATCTGCGCCCGATAGACCATGATGGAGACGGGAATAATGGTAAGTCCGGAGGTGTTGAGCACCAGGAACATAATCATGGAATTAGAGGCGGTGTCCTTATTGGGATTAAGTTCCTGAAGGCGCTCCATGGCTTTGAGCCCGAGGGGCGTGGCGGCATTGTCCAGACCCAACATATTGGCAGACAGATTCATAAAGATATTCCCCACAACAGGATGCCCCTTGGGAATTTCGGGGAACAGCTTGACAAACACTGGACTCAACCAACGGGCAAAGATATCTACCACCCCACCCTTTTCACCGATTTTCATGATGCCTAACCACAATGAAAGGACACCCGTCAAACCAAGCGATATTTCAAAGGCGGTTTTAGACGTGTCGAACGTTGAATTGATGATTGCAGGAAACACCGCAGTATCGCCCATAAAAACGAGCTTCACTAAGGCAATCACAAAAGCTATCAGAAAAAAGGCAATCCAAATGTAATTAAGTATCATATTAAGAAAGGAGGTTACAACGGCGCTTCAACGAAGCGTCTTTTTAATAAATTGCGCGCTGAAGCGCATGGTGCATTGAGGATAATCGGAAAGGAAGGGCTTTACTTGAGGGGGTAAATATTCAAGAAGCTCTAAAAGATAGGATGCTCTAGATACTCTAGATGTTCTAGATACTCTAGATGTTCTAGATGCTCTAGAGAAAACCATTTAAGCTTCATCTCCTTAAAGACCTTAATGACCTTAAAGACCTTAAAGACTTCAAAGACCTTAAAGATTCTAAGATTAACAAGCAAATTTAAACAAAAAAAATTAGGAATTAGAGGCATAGACCTTTAATTCCTAATTTTTATGAATCTCTTATGTCGCTTGAAGCGGATTATGCATCGATTTCTGCATAATGTGCGTTGGCCTCAATGAATTCACGACGTGGACCGACTTCCTCGCCCATCAACATTGAGAAGATATAGTCGGCTTCTGCGGCATTTTCTATAGTTACTTGCTTGAGCATGCGGCGCTCGGGGTCCATGGTTGTTTCCCACAACTGCTGTGGATTCATTTCACCCAAACCTTTGTAGCGCTGTGTGGTGACTTGATTTTCTTGACCATCAGCATGCTTCTGAATAAACTCATCGCGTTCTTGATCGGTGTAGCAATATTCCTCAACCTTACCCTTCTTACAACGGTAGAGCGGAGGCATCGCCAAAAAGAGGTGACCCGCATGAATCAATTGTGGGAAGTAGCGATAGAACAATGTCATAATCAATGTTTCAATGTGGTGTCCATCGACATCGGCATCGGCCATGATAATCACCTTATGATAACGCAATTTCTCAATGTTGGCTTCCTTTGAATCTTCACCATTCACACCGAAGCGAATACCTAAGGCTGTAATGATGTTGTTGACTTCATCACTTTCAAAAGCCTTGTGCCACATTGACTTTTCTACGTTCAGGATCTTACCACGTAAAGGCAAAATGGCTTGCGTTGCACGGCTACGGCCTTGCTTAGCTGAACCACCTGCTGAATCACCTTCGACGAGGAAGAGTTCGCAATCCTCGGGTTTGCGTGAAGAGCAGTCTGCCAACTTACCAGGTAAGCCACCGCCGCCCATAGGACTCTTGCGCTGTACACTTTCGCGTGCCTTACGCGCTGCCACACGTGCGGTTGCCGCTAAGATTACCTTATCAACGATCAACTTCGCTTCTTTGGGGTGTTCTTCCAAATAATTGGTCAAGGCCTCGCCTACGGCTTGCGTTACAGCACCTGCGGCTTCCGAGTTACCAAGCTTCGTTTTGGTTTGACCTTCAAACTGTGGTTCTGCTACCTTAACAGAAATGACGGCCGTCAAACCTTCGCGGAAGTCCTCGCCTGAAATTTCAATCTTGGCCTTTTCGATTTGCTTTTGCGCTGTTTCTTCGGCATACTTCTTCAACACACGTGTGAGCGCAGCACGGAAACCGGTGAGGTGCGTACCACCTTCAATGGTATTGATGTTGTTGACGTATGAATGAATGTTTTCAGAATACGACGTGTTGTAAAGAATAGCCACTTCAATAGGCATGCCGTTCTTCTCGGTGTTGATGTAAATCACATCGTCGATCAAACGGGTACGACCTGAATCAATGTGGCGCACGAACTCGCGCAAACCTAATTCTGAATAGAACTCTTCTGAACGAATATTACCTTCCTCATCAGGACGCAGATCGGTCAACTTAATGCGAATACCTGCATTGAGGTACGCTAACTCGCGCATACGGTTGGCCAAAATATCATATTTGTACGTTGTAACGGTAAAGATCTCGGGATCTGGCCAGAACTGTTGGCGTGTACCACGAAGTTCTGTAACACCAACAACATCAACGGGATAGTTGGGCTTACCCTTTGAATATTCCTGCTGGTAGATCTTACCATCACGGAACACCTGAGAGAGCATACGGGTTGAAAGCGCATTCACACAGCTCACACCTACACCGTGCAAACCACCAGATACCTTGTAAGAACCCTTATCAAACTTACCACCAGCGTGGAGCACGGTCATCACGACTTCAAGTGCTGAACGGCCTTCCTTAGGGTGAATATCAACGGGAATACCGCGACCGTCGTCTTGCACGATAATTGAATTATCTTCACAGATCGTAACTTGTATATTCTTGCAATAACCGGCTAAGGCTTCGTCGATTGAGTTATCGACCGTTTCATAAACCAAGTGATGCAAACCCTTTTCGCTAATATCACCAATGTACATCGCAGGACGCTTACGAACGGCCTCTAAACCTTCAAGGACCTGAATATTACTTGCTGAGTATTCAGCGCCTTTCATTATCATTTCTTCCATTATATCGTTGGTTGTTTTAATTCCTAAATAACTACGCAAAGATACAATTTTTTTCGCAAAAATCGTAACTTTTAAAGGCCGTATTTCATTGATTTTCTACAGAAAAAAAGGAGTTTTTTAAAAGAATTGCACAAGAAATAATAAAAAAGAAAACACAAGTTGCAAAAGATGTAAAATATTGTACTTGGGCGTTGAAATAAAAGAATAAAACCGGATCAGTTGCGTGGTAAAAAACAAACAAAAAAGCGTTTCAGCAATCAAAAGATTACCAAAACGCTTTTGGAAGTAGGCCCACCAGGATTCGAACCTAGACTGACAGAACCAAAACCTGTAGTGACTACCATTACACCATGGGCCTTACTTTGACGTCCTCGTTAGAAAGACGTTGCAAAAGTACAAATAAATTCGCACCCTCCAAATATATTCCGCATTTTTTTTAAATAAAAATTGAAAAAAGATGTTTTAAGAAATAATTTGCAAACTACGTATGGCATATACAATAGAAAAGATGTTTTAAAATGCACGGTACCAATTTTGGTTAAAATCTGAAGAAACAAGAAAATCGAGAGAAGATTAGGACTATAAATGCCATAGAAATTATAGAATTTATAGAAATCATAGAAGCTATAGAGATTATAGAAGCTATAGAGATTATAGAAGCTATAGAGATTATAGAAACCCTGCGAATTGTTGCTGGCGAGATTAGCGCTCTAAACTCTATCGACAGTACTTAAAGCCCTAAAAAAGAAAAAGCTCTGGCGCATTGCGCCAGAGCTTTAATTCTATGAAGTGCGTATCAATTACTTGATAACCTTCTTACCGTTGATGATGTAGAGACCTGCAGGGAGGTTCTTAGTTGAGTTGAGACGAACACCAGAGATAGTGTAAACACCATTCTTAGCAGTGCTTTGGAGTTCAACTTCAACACCTTCGATAGAAGTCATAACGTCAGCAGCAACTTCGATTGCGAAACCTGTCATAAGATCTTCAGCATCGAAACCTTCTGGAGCAGCTTCGAGAGCAGGAACTGCCTTACCGTTGATGTAACCAGAGAATGAAGCTGAACGAGTCTTAGTTACAGAACCATCAGATTCAGTTGTGCTTTCAGCAGGAGCCAAAGTACCGAAGTTAGTGAAGTAGAGTGTACCGTCAGCCATTTCTTCAGAGAATACTGTAGAAACGAAACCGTTCACTTCCTTAGATTCGTAACCGAATGTGAGGTCGTTGATTGAAGTAAGAACTTCAGTATCCATAGCAGTGTAGAATACAACACTGTTAGTACCTGCACCCTTAGTTACAACGTACATAGGAGTACCAGCAGCAACTTCTTCCATATCAGCGATAGGAGTGAAGTAGAGCTTGCTTTCTTCAGCACAGTAACCTTCTACCTTGTAAACGTAAGCGTCAGCATAGAGGAACTTAGCGTTAACTGGGAGAGAAACTGCCTTGTAAGCGTTTTCGCCAACTTCAATACCATAAGCACCGTAAGTGTATTCTTCGAGTGAAGCTGTTTCAAGACGGAATGAAGAGTGGTCAGTACCAGCTGCACTGTGCCAGCCGCAGAGGTAGTTAGAACCCATAGTATTCATGAAGAGAGTCTTGCCAGAAACACTGTCAGTACCCATGATGAAGTTGAAGTTACCACCGCGCGTCAAACCGTCAGCTTGTACAGATACGAATGTCTTTTCAGTACCAAGAACAGCGTGGTTGTTGTTAACCTGAGTCTTGTTTTGGAGATAGAGACCAGTACCAATGTTGCGGATAGCAACTGTGTTATCCTTAACTTCTTCTACAATCCACAATGAGTTGATAGAAGTAGCGATTGTAGCGTTATCAGAGTAACCTTCTTCTGCGCTACCTACACGACGAACGAGACCAGGAACGATACCATCCTTATTGTTGTCACCACCACGTGCGTAGATGATTGATTCGTGGAATTGGTTAGTTTCAGCAGCAGAGCTACGGATACGATAGTATTGACCTACTTCAGGCATTACGAGTGACTTCATAAGCGTTTCGTAAGCAGCTTCGAGTTGAGCAAGAGCAGCGTTGATTTCATCAAGTGTCATAACAGGCTTGATACCAGCTTCAGCAGCAGTTACAACAGCAGCATAAGCTTCAACAGAAGCGAGAGGATAGTAACCAGCACCCTTATCACCGATTGAGTCAGTAGCACCAGCGATGTTAGTCAATACAGCCTTAGCAGCAGTGATTGCTTCGTTCAAACGAGTTGGGTCGGGATATTGAGCGAGGTATGCATCGTAAGCAGCTTGGAGCGCAACGATTTGACCTTCTGTACCCTTACCTTCAGCGAGTTCAGCTTCAGCCTTAGCAATTTCAGCGAGGAGCGCATCGATCAATTCTTGAGGTACAGCACCGTTGAGTGACAATTCAGGAGCATAAGAAGCACCGAAGAGCGCCCATTCA
>JAGBYN010000079.1 GCA_017628775.1 Bacteroidaceae bacterium
ATTGTGGTGGGAACCAAATCGCCAAGTCACCATCATACACAAGGGCTATGAGGTTTTTGAGGTTCAGAAATCTATCAATAGCAAATTGAGCGTGGGCGATACGTTTCGGTGTGGACTCATCGTTGAAAATGAACCTATGTATTTGCAAGGATTGATGCATGACGAAGCAACCTACAACAGCTACGTGTGTGGGCGTGAAAGCGGGGTGAAGTTTGAAGTGATTGCGAGGCAATAAATTTCACGGACAACATGTTGGTGAATCAATAAAGTCAACGAGACCACAAGTTAACAAGTAATCAGTTCTGCGTTAGCTCTGCCCTGGGCTAATAGCTCGTTGGGCCTTCGGCCAGTTAAGATGACGGATGATTACACACAGCATTTGAGAGTAGGGTAGTAACTGCGTTCGTAAATCGGATGAAAAAAAACTTTGGTATCAAGTTGTTATCTGTCATATAAAACCAATAGCGGACACAATGTTTAGTTCCTACCTACAATGTAAAAATGGGAAGTGACGATAGGGCCCATAAGATGATGACGGGTCGATACAGAGATTGGTCTCTACACCATCGGGATGAGTTTGTTGACTTGTTGTTTCGTTCTATTCTCTAATCATCTCGTCTACTCGTTTACTATAAACTTGTTTACTAAGCATAACTTAAGCACTTCCTAAAATTGACAATACTAACATAACTATGCAAGAAATAACGTTTTCGTCGGGCTTGATTTCAGAAGAATTTCCCTTTGAGTCAAAAACAGCACTTGATTCAAGGGGTAGTACTTCATTGACTTATCGCGTGACATCGAAAGGAAAGACTTTTTTCTTAAAGGAATTGCGCCCAGAGTACTGTTCGGATTGGCGCTTTCGTGCTGCTTACCACAAAGAATATGAAGTGGGCAGAATGATTCAGAGCAAGTATGTGGTGAAATACTTAAAAATGGACGAAAACGAGCGTGGGGTGTATTTGTTGATGGAATATGTTAATGGACAAACCATTCATCAACGATTGTGCACACAACCCGAATATTTCACCAAGAAGGGGAATTTTGAAAAGCTCTTTGTTCAGTTGCTTACGGGAATTGGTGCACTGCATGACGCCCATGTGGCATATTTGGATTTGAATCCTGAAAATGTGATGCTGACACAGGTGAACAACGATGTTGTGATTATTGATTTGGGATTTTGCTTTGCCGATTCTTATACGCATACATCAGGATGTACACAAGAGTTTGCTGCGCCAGAATTAAAAGAGGGGTTGATATCGGAAGTTGATGCCAGTACAGATATTTATGCTGTTGGGCGCTTGATGCAACATATAGGGGATATCGCGGGTGTGAAAATATCACGACATTTGCAGCAAGTCATAGATCGATGTGTGTGCCCTAATAAGCAAGGGCGCTATGATGATGTGCAGCAAGTGATTTACGACATTCAACACAAACGTCATGTATTAAAAATAAGTCTTGCAATAGGGGTTTTACTTGTATGCTTGCTTGGCGGAGGGGCTTATTTTATGTATTCAGAGCATTTCGCTAAAGAGCGTATGTATCTTGAATGGCGGATGGCTGATGTGGATTACGATATAGAAGATAGAGGCAATTACTATCGCATATTATCTGAAGATAGTTTAACGTGCATGGCTGTTGGTGGAGAAAGATTGGATAATCTTAATTTATATGCAGAGATTCCACATCAAGGGAAGACGTATCGCACGGTGGGGATCGGGAATGCAGCATTCCCAGGAAGGGATATTCAGTTGGTGTATATTCCTGATGGTGTGCGTGAAATTGGTGATGAAGCTTTTAAAGATTGCCACCATATTTTAACATTGAATATTCCAGAATCTGTTGAGAAGATTGGTGCCCATTGTTTTGAATCACTGAAAAGCCTAACCTATCTTTCATTGTCTTCAAATCTAAAAGTGATTCCAACTAATGCATTTGCATTTTGTGAAAGTTTAAAGCGCGTAATTATTCCTGAAGGTGTGGAGGTATTGGAGTTGGATGCTTTTGCATTATGCACTGGATTACAAAAGGTGACGCTCCCTTCAACGCTTAAATCCATTAAGCGTGGCGTGTTCTGGCGGTGCAGGCGTTTAAAGGAAATTACGATACCAGCTTCTGTAAAGACCATCGGTGAATGTGTGTTTTATGATTGCGACAGTTTGATGCATGTGTATTGTGAATCGCCTGAACCACCAAAGATAGGTCCAATTTTTAACCATAAAGGGATTAAAGTGCACGTGCCTAAAGGGGCAAAGCATAAGTATCAAACTGCACCACATTGGAATTATACGACGGTGGTGGAGGAGGAGTGAACGATTAACGAAGTTTGTTTTTCATCTCAATCTTCTCATTCGCTTATGGCTTTTTGTGTGTTGATAACGCAAAAGTTTGAGTAGGTTTTGAGAAAGAAGATTTATAGCATGTTGATAAATAGTGTTTTACTACCCCCCCCATATATATGTTGCAAATATCTAATAGTTAGAAGTTAGGCTGTTCTTTTTGTAAGTAGGCATGCGTTTAGCGGCGCGTTCCTACGGCTTTTTTTGTATCCCTATAAAACCTACCTATAATACGATGAGCCGCTTTCCTTGTATCTCCTTTTGATTACTTCTTATTTTTTTATTTAATACACACAATTATGGAAAAAAGAAATTATTTAAAGCCCGAGCTTACTACGCTTAATCTTGAATCGCAGTCAGTTTTAGCCTCCAGTAATCCTTCGATTACAAATCCCCCGATGCAGTGGGAGACGAACGAAAATCCTTCTGTCTCTAATCCTACAATGCCATGGGGCACTCAGAGGAAAGGTGCTCCTTGGGAATAGGGTGTTCAAAAAAGAGATTATTGCGTCACCGCTTTGTAACAATTCATACGCCTGGCATCATCAAGGGCCGACGCGGGGATTGGTCCCTACAGCATCCGCAGTAATGTCATTACATTTTGCAACATTCGTTTCAAACTTCAAAAAGAAAAATCAATTATACCATTTAATTTTATACAAATATGAAACAAATATTTCTTAAAGCCACTACGGCTTTGCTGACCTTGTCAGCACTTTATTCTTGTGGCGAAGATGCTACAATGGATGAATCTTTGAATCTCAACAATGGCAAGACGCTTGAAAGCATTAGCATTACGGGTAATGACTTTCTGACGGAAGCAGGTACGCGCTCGTCTGTAGTGATTAGCAATGCAGGTGTTAACTTCCTTTGGGAAGAGGGCGACGTTGTGGGTATTTTCCCTAATACAGGCGACCAAGTATCTTTCGCTATGGATGAAGGTGCCGGCATGCAGACGGCAACCTTTAACGGCGGCGGTTGGGCGCTCAAGGCTTCGTCTACTTACGCGGCATATTACCCCCACGATTTTTACAACCGCGACTTGACGGCAATCCCCGTGAGTTACGAAAGTCAAGCGCAGACAGGCAACGCCTCTACTGCCCACCTCGGTGCTTACGATTTCATGGCGGCAAGCGTAACTACGCCCTCAAATGGTGCCGTAGCTTTTGACATGCAGCACATGGGTGCTTTGGTGATGATTCAAACGGACTTAGATGAAGCCAAGACGCTTACGAATGTCGCTTTGAAGGCAAGTACAAGCGCATTTACCACTACGGGCACAATTGACCTCACTGCCGTAAATCCCGAAATCACTGCTAAGTCAACAACAAGCACGCTTAACATCGCCCTCAACGATTTTATTGTGGCAGCAAACGAAACTTCTACCATCTACTTTTTGATGGCACCTACAAACCTTTCGGGCGAAACGCTTGAAATCACCCTCTCGGATGAAAGTGGTGCGTACATCAAATTTGAAGCCGCAGGTAAGAACTTCGTAGCTGGCACTGCGTATGCTTACACCTTGACAAATGGCGAAAAGCTTAATACTCTTCCCGAGTATGCCGTAGACCTCGGCTTGCCCAGCGGCACTTTGTGGGCGGATCGTAATGTGGGTGCTGACGCTCCCGAGGCTTATGGCGATTACTTTGCTTGGGGGGAAACAGAACCCAAGAGTACCTATAATTGGAGTACTTACAAATGGTGCAACGGATCTGACGAGGTAATGACCAAGTATTGCACAGATAGTTCTTTCGGCGCCATAGACGGCAATACCATTCTTGACCTTGAAGATGATGCAGCTTATGTAAATATGGGAGAAGAGTGGCGTATGCCAACTCTTGAAGAGCAAGAGGAACTCTGTAGCGAATGTACTTGGTTATGGACAACTCAAAACGGTGTCAATGGGTATAAAGTGACTGGAGATAATGGTAACAGCATTTTCCTCCCTGCTGCGGGTTATCGCTACAATAGCAATCTTAACTACGTTGGCTCTACCTGTGATTATTGGGCTGGTTCGTTGTTTGAGGACTATCCTATCGGCGCGATTGAAATAGAGTTCAGTTCCAATAGTTATATGTGTACCAGTGCCAATCGTTGCGCCGGGCATTCGGTGCGTGCTGTGGTGCGTTAGAGAATTTGTGCATCCTTGTCCCCCAAGAACAAGAATAAGGACAAGAATGCCAAGAACAAAATGATTAGAACGTTTCTGCTTTTACCGAAGAACAAAAGCAGGTATATACTTCATTGGGTGGAACTCCCTTCCTCGATACGCAATACACAGTGTTTGGTGAAGTGGTGGAAGGATTAGAAGTCGTTGAGATGATACGGATGGACACCAATAAATCAGTGACGATCTGTGCAATTTGTGGGAGATAAATACTTTGCGATTCTTTGCGCCTTTGCGTGAGCTAAAAAGACAACTGCGGACGCAATGTATTGTTCGCTTGATTTCTTTTATGGTGCTGCCCATTCAGGGCGCAACCGTCCGGGAATGGATAAATTCCAGGGCGTTGCCCTTCGCTGTTAGGTGTTACCCCGTTGGGGTGTGCCATCCACCATTTATAGAGTACAGTTAACAGAGTACAGAGCAAAGCACGATTAACGATTAGTGAGTAATGAGTAGTGAGTAGTTGCCATCCGGACCGTGGCTCTCGAACTCTCGAACTTTCCACTTTCATCTTTGCTCTGTTATTTGTACTCTAAATTTGCGGTGTATAGGTCAAATTGCAGGCTGGAATTGTGGTATGTAATTTTTTATAGCAACTGAAGCTATTACCTTTGCTCCGCAGTCTGAAGTGTAGTGGAGCTCTGCTGGGGAGCAACTCCATGTGGAATCGGATAGTAAGGCGTGAAGCATATAAAAAATGAGGATAGTCCGTGATGGGCTGTCCTCATTTCCCTTTTGTAGGATGTAGCGCACGTTTTTTTATTTCCTTAATTATTGGATTTACAAAATCCTATTGACTAAATTGTCAAATATCCCTTTTTTTGAGGGGAGGCGTATGATTGATGTACAAATATTTTTGTGGAAATTCCAAACATGATTGTTGAATGATGCTTACACCCTGATTACAAGAGATCGCAAGTCGGGGAGAAGAGAATCGCTTGCTTAGCATATATATATAGATCTCCCATAATAACATTATTCTTATGGATGGAGGCGGAGTTGCGGGTGCTTGTAATCAGGTTGTAAGCATTTATATCGTTTTATGAAGTAAAAATCTTTACTTGCTGCTTACTATATGTCTATTAGTTTTAATTAAATCGGCTTTAGTTGAAATTAGATCGGCTTTAGTTGAAATTAAGTCGGCTTTAGTTCTGTAATAAAGACTTTTCTTTTCCTCGTAGCAAAAAAACGCGATAAAATTTGTTGGTTTAAATTTTAATAAATACTTTTGCGGTGTCATATTGAGCTATTACACTAAAACACAAGTCAAATTATGATTCAAGTAAATTGCATTTCCTTTGGCTACGGGAAACAGAAAGATTCTGTATTTAAGGACTTTTCGCTCCAATTTGAGTCCGGAAAAATCTATGGTTTGTTGGGTAAAAATGGAACAGGAAAATCAACACTACTTTATCTTATCTTGGGCATGCTACGTCCCTCATGCGGAACAATCAGTGCCAACGGAATGTCCCCGCAACAGCGATTGCCCGAATTTTTGCAGGATATTTTCATCGTGCCCGAGGAGTTCGATTTGCCAAAGCTGACGTTGCAGGAATATGCGCGCATTAATGCTCCGTTTTACCCAAACTTCAGTTGGGAAACCCTTGAGAAAAACCTGCGACAGTTTGAGCTATCCTCCGACATCAACATCGGTGCGCTCTCCATGGGACAGAAGAAAAAAGTGTTCATAAGCTTTGCGCTCGCCACGAACACGAGCCTGCTCCTTATGGACGAACCTACGAATGGACTCGACATCCCGGCGAAGGGGCAATTTCGCAAAGTCATCGCTTCGAACATGACGGACGACCGCACCATCATCATCTCTACGCACCAAGTGGGCGACGTCGGAATGTTGCTCGACAACGTTGTCATCATCGAAAACAACCGCCTGCTGACAAACTGCTCTACAGCCGAAATCACCGAGAAACTCTGCTTTGAGCAGCGCTCACTGGGAGCGACAACAGACGATGCGCTCTACTCCATCCCCTCCATCGGTGGGCAACTCATTGTGCGAGCAAATACGAACAGCGAAGAAACGCCCCTCAACCTCGAACTCTTCTTCAACGCAATCCACGCCGTGCCCAACCTCATGGAACAAGTGAGCACACACGCACAATGCGTTAAACAATAACCTACGAACTTCAACTTATTAACGACACATAACCCACACCTACGATGAAAAATTTTTCGTTCAACCGCTTCTGCAACGTCATGCACCACGACCTTACGGAGCATCGCCGCACATATCTCACGATTGCAGGCGTACTTATCATCACCTTCACACTGACCCACTTATTGGGATATCTGATTGAAGAAACTCCCGACCGCTTCGTCGTGCAACTTGCCTTTATTGGACTAACGCAAATCATTGGAGCGAACTACTCACTAAGTAGTATCTACGCGCACATTGACACGAAAGAACATCGCATCGAAAACTTCATGCTGCCTGCCTCAAACTTTGAAAAAGCGCTGGTGCGCCACGTGCTCGCCATCATAGGTTTCAACCTCATCTTCATTGCGAGCTATCTGTGTTCTGAGTTGTTCAACGCTCTCTATGTGTTGGCGCTGGAAGGAATTTCGGAGGTTCCGCAACATAGCCTGTTGCTCAACTGGAGTAATGCCCTCAGTACCTCACAACTATGGCTTGGACTCAACGAAATACTTCCATCTATTCAGATTCTCTTTGCGTGCGTACATATTTTCACAAGCAGTTTGTTCGTCTTAGCCAGTGCATATTTCCGCAAGCATGCATTTGTCAAAACGATGCTCATCATGTTTATCATTAACCCAATGACACTGACAGCTGTGCCGGGAAAACTGTTTCTGGATTCGGCAATTCACTCCGAACTCACGGTGTGCTACAGCCTCTTCATCCTCACTTTAGCCGGCACAACGGTCTATTTTGCCTACCGCCACTATTGTCGCATCCAAGTGATTTAAGCCTCAAATGAATCAATCCTCATGAATTTTATAGACGGCCAACCCATATTCGTACAGATAGCTGAGCGCCTGAGTGATGAGATTCTTCAGGGCAAATATGGCGCAGATTGTCGCGTGCCTGGCGTAAGAGATTACTCCGTGCTACTCGAAGTCAACGTCAACACTACCGTTAAGGCCTACGACCTGCTCGCTCAGCGAGGTGTGCTCTATAGCCGGCGAGGCTTGGGCTACTT
Organism: Bacteroidaceae bacterium; assembly: GCA_017628775.1. Next base: position 7,683 of record JAGBYN010000079.1, read on the forward strand.
CGTGGCAGCCGACGCTCAGGAATCTATCCGCAATAGCCGACGCCACGACTTCTTCCAGCACGAATTGCCGCGCATGGTGCAAAAAATGAAGCAACTCGGCATCACGCTTGAGGAACTCACTCAAGCATTCAACGAAGCTCAACCCAATTCATAGTCACATCATTCATTGTTAGCGGAAACGCATCAAATATTTCAATGTTCACATTTACTAAAAACTTATTTTATGAAAAAACTGTTCTTCGCGCTCGTATGTTGCCTCGCAACAAGCGTCTTTGCACAAACGCAAACCGAAACTAATCAATCCGAAAAGCAGTCAAAATTCGACTACCAATTCGTAGTTAATGCCACCAGCAAACATCACGGAAAGTTTCTGCAGACCGATATTTTTCGCGTTACGTACACACCAACGTGGCGTTTGGGTGTCGTGGCAGAATGTGGTGGTAGCCTGATGCTCAGCAAGGTTGACGGCGTCAAGGATTGGGATAGCTCAACTACGCTCGGTGGTGGGCTTAATATGCGCCTTTGCACGTTTGACGATTTTTTTGGCGACAAAACGAAGTATGCGTTCAACCTTACAGCAACTATGGGAAGCACTGTTGGTAATGCCGATTGGAACCACACGTACTACGATTGTTCACTGTCGCTCGTGCCTCGAAGCACATCGCCATGGTTGGGTATAAACGCCGGCTATCGTCATTGTAATTCCCATAACAATGCCATCCGTAACTTTAATTCAATCTACTTAGGATTTGTTGTTAAATTGTAAGCACATACAAACGACAGAATCGCGCTTAAGAGCACCAAATTTTGTTTGTTGTTTTTTTATACACATCCCCATTTTTTTTACCTCTTGTTTCAAAAAATGCAAAGGAGCCCTTCTCACGGATTGAGAAGGGCTCCTTTGCTTTGATATTTGATGTGTTTACATTAAGTATTGTGAGCTAATGCTTTCGTTGTCGAGCACTCGGCGAATGGTTTCGGCGATGAGTGCTGAGCAGCTGATTTGCTTTACTTTGGGGCATGAACCACGATAAGGGATAGAGTCGGTAAATACCATTTCTTCGAGGTCGCTGTCCATAACGCGTTGGTCAGCTGGGCCCGACATGATGCAGTGGCTTGCGATGGCACGCACGCTTGTGGCGCCATTTTCAATCATGATGTTTGCTGCCTTAGTGATTGTGCCTGCTGTGTCAACCATGTCGTCGATAAGCACAACGTCCATGCCAGCTACATCTCCAATGATTTGCATTGTGTCAACTTCGTTGGCTTTCTTGCGTGTTTTGTTGCAAAGCACGAATGGGCAATTGAAGTATTTGGCATAAGCCGCTGCACGCTTTGAGCCACCAATGTCGGGCGTTGCAATACAGAGGTTGGGGAGATTAAGGCTTTGGAGATATGGTGCGATGATTGAAGAACCATAAAGGTGATCAACGGGCACATCGAAGAAACCCTGCTCTTGATCAGCGTGGAGATCCATGGTTATGAGGCGGTCGATACCTGCAACGCTGAGGATGTCTGCAACAAGCTTTGCGCCGATACTCACACGTGGCTTGCTCTTGCGGTCTTGGCGTGCCCAGCCGAAGTAGGGGACAACTGCGCAAATAGACTTTGCTGAGGCGCGTTTAGCTGCATCAATCATCAGGAGGAGCTCCATAAGATTGTCGCTGTTGGGGAACGTTGATTGCACGAGGAATACGTCGCGACCACGAATAGATTCTTCGTAGCTTACTTCAAATTCGCCATCGGCAAAGTAAGTAATGTCGAGTTTTCCGAGTGGGCAGTTAAGTTCCGCGCAGATTTTTTCTGCAAGGTAACGTGACTTTGTGCCAGAGAATACCGAAAAGTTGTTCATAATCTTTGTATATTTAATGACAATTAAGTAATGTAATCGGTTTACGAAAACGAGGATGCTGAAAGAGGTTATATCAAGTGCTTTCCTGTTTTTAGTTTGCTGCTCTGTATAACTTTCTGAAATGATTGATGATGTCCTTAAAATCCTGCGTTTTCTGAATATCGAATCGGCTCCAGATTGCTCCTTGAAGAACAGCTCCACCAAATCCGAGTTCTTTGATTTGTTCAATGTTGCTTAAATCGACTCCTCCCTTAAGGTACACCTTTTTATCAATGATTTTCTTTTTTGACAGTTCTTTAAGCGTTGCTATGCTATATTCTGATGAAAAATTATTGATATCGGCACGTTCGTAAACGTTGGTTAAGAAAATGTAGTCCATTTGCTTTTTGAGTGCCTGGAGGTCGTCGGTGCTGGTTGCGGTGCAGCTTATTTGCCCTTTGTAATGATGGGGTGGTGTTTCTTCTGCATGGTTAAGGTGTATGCCTCGCAGCGCATATTCATTTTTAAGGTAAAAATGGTCGTGGGTGACGATTTTATTTCTATACCCCTCGGGGATGAGCGAGAGCAGTCGCTCGCAATATATGGGTTCTGAATTCGGTTTGCTTAGATGTACCAATTCAAGTCCTTCGTCAAGAAGTGCGGTCAGTATTTGGTGTTCTTCGATGAAGAACTCGGGCGAAGACTGCAGAATTAGTTTCATATTGAATTATTTATAATTGACAAATCATACGGGTGTGTGGTTGCTTGGGGCGGGTGTAAGAAACAAGCAAGAGGCCTGCATGGGGCGCACCTGTGATGGGGAAATACGGTTGATTGTTTTATTTGCTTGTTAGCCCCCGTATCTTATAATACACTGCAAAGATATAAACTATTTGCTTGATTTGTGAAATATTCTTAACTATTTTTTATTTTGCTCGGTTGTGGGGAGACTTTAGGTGTTAATTTGCAATTTATAATTGATGATGTGAGAAAATAAGGGATAACAATTTTTTTGTTTTGTTGGAAAACGTATATATTTGTGGGTAGTTAGCGTGAACTTTAAAGTTTTTTGTTTTTATGAATAAAATAAGTTTTGCCTTTTGTGCGTTATTATCGTGCGTCAGTGTCGGTGCTGAGGCTCAGCGTGAAGGATTGTTTCGGACGTTGCCTTATTTGCAAAATCCTGCATCTGGGGGCATTACCGTGATGTGGGAAACGACGGTACCGACATATAGCTGGGTGGAGTATGGACGCGACACGACCGCCCTTCAGCGTGCGCGTTGCTTGGTTGATGGGCAGGCTGAATTTACCGAACGTATTCATCGTATTCGAATTGATGATGTGGTTCCAGGCGAAACGTACTACTATCGTGTGTGCTCGCAGGAAATTTTGAAATATCAAGCTTATAGCAAGAAATTTGCTGATGTAGTCAAATCAGAGTTTTATCAATTTTCTATCCCTGATGTTGATGAGGATTCGTTTACAGCTTTGGTTTTTAATGATTTGCATAAACAAAAGGCTGTTTTTGATACACTCATGACGCAGGTGGCACAAGTGGATTTTGACTTTGTCGTGTTTAATGGTGATTGTTTTGATGATCCAGCGAATCAGGATCAAGTGACGGCTTTTATGAGGCATTTGATTTCTGGTGTAGGCGGAATGAACAAACCCATGTTGTTTTTGAGAGGAAATCACGAAATACGTCATGCTTATTCCATAGGATTGCGAAAGCATTTTGATTATGTGGGCGGAAAGACCTATGGCGCTTTCAACTGGGGCGACACGAGAATTGTTATGCTTGATTGTGGTGAAGATAAACCAGACGACACCCCTGTTTACTATGGGTTGAATGATTTTACGGATTTGCGCATGAAGCAAGTTGCTTTTATGAAGCAGGAAATGAAGTCGAAGGCTTTTAAAAAGGCTGAGAAAAGAATTCTTTTTCATCACATCCCTTTGTTTGGATGTAAAAACTTGTGTAAGGAATTGTGGATGCCGCATTTGAATGATTCCCGCTTTGATGTTTCGATCAGTGGCCACACGCATGCGTTTGCGTATTATCCTATAGGACAATTGGATAATCGTTATCCCGTAATCATTGGGGGCGGCAACAAAATGGAAACAGCAACAGTGATGGTGTTGCAGAAAAAAGGAAATGCGTTGAGCATTGTGGTGCTTAATCCCAGGGGAGATGAGTTGTTGAAACAGGTGTTTTAACGTGTTTTACTGCCAAGAACTGTTTATTAGATGCGCATTTTGCCTGTAGCCAAGTGTCGTTAATTTTGATGTTTTTAGTTTTTTTAAGAGTTTTAATTTTTTGAATGTTGTATTTTTGCAATCACTTTTAAAAGAATGTCCAAAAGTTCTTATTTTGGATGATTCGCTACACAGAGTTAATCTAATAACAAATAAGATATGTCACAAGTAATTGATGTGCGCGAACTGAATGCGCGTATTGAAAGTCAAACGGGATTTATTACAGACCTTGTTGAAGGAATGAATAGGACTATTGTTGGTCAAAAACATTTGGTAAACGCCTTGCTTATAGGGCTTTTGAGTAATGGTCATATTCTTTTAGAGGGTGTTCCTGGGTTAGCTAAAACGTTAGCGATTAAAACGCTTGCCGGACTTATTGATGCCGATTTTAGCCGTATTCAGTTTACTCCCGACTTACTACCAAGCGATGTCGTAGGTACTCAAATATACAGTCAGAAAAACGAACGCTTTACGGTGAAGCGTGGTCCTGTGTTTGCTAATTTTGTGCTTGCCGACGAAATAAATCGTGCTCCGGCAAAGGTGCAGAGCGCATTGCTCGAATCAATGCAGGAATATCAAGTGACGATTGGCGAAGAAACTTTTGCATTGCCAAGTCCGTTCTTAGTGCTTGCTACACAAAACCCTATTGACCAAGAAGGCACATACACTTTGCCCGAAGCGCAGGTGGACCGCTTCATGCTTAAGGTCTTGATTGATTATCCCACGCTTGAAGAAGAAAAGAAAATTATAAATGCCCATCTGAATGGTGGTTTTCAGGAAGTGCGCCCCGTTATTGATGTGAATAAGATTTTAGCGGCTCGTGAGCTGGTTAAACAAGTCTATTTAGATGAACGCATTCAGCAGTATATCGCCGACATTGTTTTTGCTACACGTTATCCAGATAAATATAAATTGGGTGAGTTAAAGAAGTATATCGCATTTGGTGGTTCGCCACGTGCTTCAATCAATTTGGCTTTGGCAGCAAGAGCTTGTGCGTTTATCAAACGCAGAGGTTATGTTGTGCCTGAAGACGTTCGTGAAGTGGCTCATGATGTTTTGCGTCATCGTATTGGCTTGACTTATGAAGCAGAAGCAGTTGAAAAGAATGCAGATCAAATTATTGATGAAATTTTGGGTAAGGTAGAAGTGCCCTAATCAACTTTAAAACTATATGTAGTTAGCTAAACAAAGCTGATGGCGTCTTGCTTTATGTATCATTTAAATTCATACAATTCAGTTGGATTCTTCAGAACTATTAAAGCGCGTTAAGCGTATTGAAATAAAAACTCGCCAGCTTACAAATCATATTTTTGCTGGCGAGTATCACTCTGCCTTTAAAGGTAGAGGTATGTCGTTTGCAGAAGTCCGTGAGTATCAAATGGGTGACGATGTGCGCGATATTGATTGGAATGTAACGGCACGCACGTCTAGACCTCATATAAAGGTTTTTGAAGAAGAGCGTGAACTGACCGTAATGTTGATTGTTGATGTGTCGAAGAGTTTGAATTTCGGAACCACTGAACGTACGCAGAAGGAGCTTGTGGCTGAAATTGCTGCAACTATAGCATTTTCCTCTCTTAATAACAATGATAAAATAGGGATGGTGATGTTCAGTGATGTTGTGGAGAAGTATATACCGCCCCAGAAAGGGAAAAAACATGTGCTCCACATCGTGCGTGAATTATTAAGTTTTCAGCCGACGCATCAGAACACCAATATCAATGTCGGTGTTGAATTTTTAATGCGCACCCAGCGTAAACGAAGCATTGGCTTTTTGCTCTCCGATTTTTTAGCCACACCAGATTTCACTATGCCCTTGTCGATTGCTGCCCGTAAGCATGATATCGTTGGCGTGAAGGTGTACGACCAGCGTATGGCTGAATTGCCCGACGTAGGGCTTATGAAGGTGCAGGATGCTGAAACTGGCGAAACAACTTATTTCGACACATCGTCTCAGAAAAATCGTGAAATGCATCGTCGCTGGTGGTTACAGGAAGAAGCAAAGTTGGATTCAGATTTTAGAAAGTGTGGCGTGGATTATGCTACAATAAGTACAGATGAAGACTTCGTGGTGCCTCTGCAGGCACTTTTCGAGCGTCGTCGATAATCTAATTTGTATATGCAGATGTGAACATGCAGATGCATTGCATTTGAAAATAGGGTATATTTCCCATTAATCTTCTATTGCAAAAATGTTGAGAAATATTTTTCTATTGTTTATATTGCTTGTTAATGGTACACTTGCCGCACAGCATGTTGTGGAGCAGGAATTGACGTCCACAAATATATTGATTGGCGAGCAGTGTACATTAAAAACACGTGTGTTTGTAGATCGTGGAACACATGTGGTTTATCCAACGTTCGAAAATGATATCTACATTCCTGGCGTTGAGATTCTTAAAAAAAGCAAAATTGATACCATAACCTTAAATCAAGGTAAACGAATCGAATTAAAACGCGATTATTTATTGACGTCGTTTGATTCTGCACTGCATGTGTTGCCTCCTTTTTTTGTGATAGCAGAAGACGACACTGTTTTCTCGGCGTCAAAATTAGGCTTAAAAGTCAACACGATACCGGTGGATACGACCAAAGCCAACGATTTTGCAGGGCCACACTCTGTTGTCAACATTGAATATGAATGGAGCCCAAGACTTTGGTTGATGTTGCTAGCGGTGGTGGTGCTTTGTGTGGTTGCAACAATCCTTCTCCGAAGAATTGCCAGAAACAAACCCATAACGAAAAGAATTGTCATTACCCCTCCACCTCCAGCGCATCAGCCTGCGATGGCTGCCATAGAGCATATTCGAGAAAATAAAAAGATTGACACAAAAGAAGAGATAAAGGCATACTACGATAGTTTGACTGATGTGCTGAGAAGTTATATCCAGCAGCGTTTTGGATTTAATGCTAAGGAATTGACTTCTTCAGAAATTGTATGCCGACTACAACAATCAAATGATGCTTCCGCTTTGAGCGAACTAACGGAAATTCTTGAAACCGCCGATTTGGTGAAGTTTGCAAAATATGAAACGTCGATGTCGGAGGCCGATCGTAGTTTGGTGATGGCTATAGATTATGTCAATACCACCAAGCAAAAGCCTGAAGACCTTCCAAAGCCAGAAGTTAAAGTTATAACCGTGGGGGAAGTGAAGCAACATAAAATAAAGATGATGATGATTGTTGCGGCAGTGATAACATCGGCTGTAGCGTTGCTCCTTCTCGGGGTTTGTATAAAAGATATTTATGATAGTTTCCTTTAGTGATTTATTCCTGAGTCGATACTCATTTATTTTAAATATTGCTTACACGGTATGATTTTTGCGCATCCAGAATATTTTTATTTGCTTTTGCTACTTGTTCCGCTTATTGTGTGGCACTTTTTGATGAAACGCAAAAAAGAGGCAACGCTTATTGTGGCAACAAGCTTACCATATATGAGGCAAAAGGCATGGTCTTTAAGAAGGATTTTACAGCCCTTTCCGTTTATCCTAAGAATACTCGTTCTGATACTTGTCATATTGGTTTTGGCACGACCACAAACCCACGAGTCGTTGTCGGAAAGTGAGCGTGAGGGTATTGATATTATGATTACCATGGATATCTCTACCAGTATGCTAACACCTGATTTAAAGCCCAATAGAATTGAGGCAGCCAAACAAGTGGCAGTTGAGTTTATCGCTAACCGTCCTAATGATAATATCGGCTTAACGCTATTTGGTGGTGAGGCATTTACACAATGTCCGCTGACGATGAATCACGCAGCTTTGCTGTCTATGTTTCAGATGGTGACTTGCGACCTCCAAGCGCAAGGTATTATAAGTCCAGGTACGGCAGTAGGAATGGGGTTGGCAAGTGCTGTGACCCACCTTCAAAATAGCAAATCAAAAAGCAAGGTCGTTATTTTATTGACCGATGGTGCAAGCAATGTGGGCAATATCCCCCCTCTGACAGCAGCTGAATTAGCAAAAAGTCAAGGCGTTCGTGTTTACACCATTGCGTTAGGGAAAATGGGCAAGTCGCAACAAGTTGTTGCACAATTGGCCAATGGCGAAACGTATGAAGAAGAGGTTGATAACCAAATGGATACAAAAACGCTTCAAACGATTGCTGCTGCAACAGATGGTCAATTCTATCATGCTGCTTCGAAAACAGAGTTGCAAAAAATATATTTGGAAATTGACCAATTAGAAAGAACAAAATTGAAGGTGACAAACTATGACAAACGTTATGAAGCCTTCCAACCTTTTGCTATTGCCGCTATATTCTGCTTTTTGCTTGAAATCCTTCTGCGTTTAACGTTGTTGCGCCGTTTACCTTAATCGCTCATTTAAGGACGAGAAATTGCTTTCATTCAAAAAAGGTCGTTCAAAATTGCAATGAATCTGCAATCATTTCCATGTAAATGGCTTCTTCAAGAATGATGAATTATAATTTTATTCAATTATTTTAATTGTCGTGTTAAAGTTTGCAAATCCTGAATACCTTTATGCTTTAGTCTTACCTATCGCTGTGGTATTGCTTTACATATATGCTCTTTGGGCACAAAGGCGAAGAATGAAGAAATTTGGTAATCCCCTGAAGTTGTCTTCTTTGGTTGCAAATTTTTCATCAATAAGGCAGCATGTCAAGTTTTTAATGATGTGCGTGGCGCTTGTTCTCTTAATTTGTGCTTTGGCACGTCCTCAATGGGGCACGAAAAAAGAAAATATTAAGCGAAATGGTATTGAAGTGATTTTTTCGCTCGATGTTTCTAACTCGATGTTGGCTAACGATGTGCAGCCAAACCGACTTGAACGTTCAAAGATGATGATCTCGTCGTTGGTAGAGCGCATGCAAGATGACAAAATCGGTTTGAATATTTTTGCTGGTGAGGCTTATCCTCAATTACCCATCACGAACGACATTGTTTCGGTAAAATTATTTTTGGATGCGGTCACCACAGGTATGGTCACTTTGCAGGGCACAAGCATCGCCTCTGCTATTCAGTTGGCACAAAATAGTTTCACCAATAATGATAAAGTTGGTAAAGCAATCATTATAGTAACTGATGGCGAGGACCATGAAGAAGGGGCGCTTGAAGCCGCAAAAGAAGCTTCCGAGGCCGGGATGCGCATTTTTATTCTTGGCGTAGGTTCAACCGAAGGTTCAACGATCCCTACGCACAATGGATTTATGACCGATTCTGAAGGTCGCTACGTCAGAACCGCTTTAAACGAAGCAGCTTGCCGCGAAATTGCCGAAGCAGGTAAGGGTGTCTATATCCATGTGGATAATACCCATACTGCGCAACAACAATTACAAGCCGAAATAGAGCAGATGCAAAAAGATGAGGCAGAGTCAAGCTTCACCGTTTATAATGAGCAATTTATGGCTGTCGCCTTGCTGGCATTTATATTGTTGTTTATCGAGTTTGTGTTGCTCGACACTGTATTGCCATTATACCACAAAGGAAAGTTATTCAGCTAAATCAGAAAGAAATAGAGTTTTTTATGAAATTTGATTTATTAAAAATACACTTGTCATTGCTTTTATTTATTCTATTTAATCCTTTTGTGCTTCATGCCCAAACGGAAGAGTGGAAATATATGCATCAAGGAAATCGTTCTTTTGAGGCACAGGATTATGATGAGGCTGAATTGCATTATTTGAATGCGCTTCAGGAAAATCCCAAGTCGTCGAGAGCATTGTTTAATTTAGGCGATGTTCAGTTGGCTAAGAATAATCCACAATCGGCTTATGATTATTTTGAAAAGTCCATTAAGTTAGAACAGGATACACTCGTTAAATCTATGGCCTATCATAACCAAGGGTATATCTATCATGCTTCGGCTATGGCAGCCACAAAGGAAGAACAAAGACAGCAATTACTGCGAAAAGCGATTGACCGTTATAAGCACTCTTTACGCTTGAATCCAGCGGATGATGACACCCGTTATAATTTAGCTCTTTGCCAAAAACTCTTGAAAGATTCTGACCAGCAATCTAATCAGCAAGAGCAGCAGGAACAGAAGCAAGATGAAAATCAAAAACAAGAGAATAAAGAACAAGAACAGCAAAAACAAGAGCAACAGCAAAAACAAGAGCAACAACAAAACGTTCAATTGATGAACTTATCAAAACAAGCAGAAAAACAAACCAAAGAAAAAGTGGAACGTGCTATGCAAAACCCACGCAAAAAGAGACTTGAGAAGAATTGGTAATCATGATGAAATTTATAAATAAGTTAAATCATATTGGTATGAGCTATATAGCGCTCATGGCCATGCTTTTGTGTGGATTGCCTTTATATGCTCAAAATGTGAAGGTCGTTGCACCCTCTGTCGTTGCTTTAGGCGAATATTTTGAGGTTAGGTATGTTGTTGAAAATGAAAAGGCTGAAGGCATTGAGCTTGACGGACTTAAAGACTTTGTGCATTTAAGCGGTCCTAATGAATCAAGAAGTCAAAGTTTCCAGTTTATTAATGGCAAGAGTTCGCATACAAGTTCTGTTTCATACACTTATATCCTGCAACCTAAAGCGAAGGGCAAGTGCACGGTTCCTTCTGCGGTATTAATAATTGATGGTAAAAAAGTGCGTGCAAAATCGGTTGAAATTACTGTGACCGAGGCACAAACCTCTCAGAACTCCAATTCATCTTCGCAAAAAAGACAACAAAGACGAGCAGAACGTCAACACATTGTTCCTGTTCAGGAAATCACTGATAAGGACCTTTTTGTGCGCGTAACGCCTACGCGTAAGCATATTAAAGAGCAAGAGGCTGTTGAACTGACTTATTCTGTTTATTCAAGATTAGGTGTGGGGTTGTCGCATGTGGCATTAGCGAAAACACCTGATTTCAAGGATCTTTTGGCGCATGATGTTCCTATGGATGCCATGGACGTTAAAGTGGAAGAGATTAATGGTGTTACTTACAAGGTGACCGATTGCTTGAAGTATGTGGTGTATCCTCAAAAAGCGGGCGAGATCGTTATATCTCCTTTAATCTTCGAATGCCAAGTGATTCAAAATGATCCTGCAATGGATTTTATTGATGCCTTTTTTAATGGGGGGATGGTAAGTAAGGTTTTAAAGCGTAGTGCTCAAAAATTATCATTAAATGTTGAGGCACTGCCTCAGGACAAGCCTTCTTCATTTACAGGAGCAGTGGGTGATTTTACGATTAAGGAAGAATTACTTTCTGAACATTTACGTACCAACGAAATGTGTCAATACCGCATCACCGTTGAAGGTACCGGGAATATGAAGTTATTGTTGCCACCTCATGTTAATTTTCCTGAGGATTTTGATACTTACGAGGTGAAAACAACAGAAGACCTCCAGTTAACGGCTAATGGCCATAAGGGCAAGGTTGTCTATGACTATACTTTCGTGCCCAACCATATTGGCACATACACGATTCCTTCTACGCAAGTGACTTATTTTAATCCGGCAACAAACAAGTTTGAGGAACTGGCCACAAAAGCCCTTGATTTGAAGATTAAACAAGGCGCTTCAAGTGCCAGCGACCAAAAGCAGAGTGCGGATTCGCACACTTCAGATATTCGCACAATCAAGCAGGGCAACGTTGTGTTGAAAAATAAAGAAAGCTGGATTCAGTGGGGAACACCCTTGTATTGGAGCGTCTTGTTCCTGATCACGATAGGTTTGGGAATCTTTACGTGGAAAAGCAAGCAATTGCGCCAGTTCTTTTCAAATAATGAAGTCCTTAATAGACAGAAAGCGAAAAAGCAAGCTTCTAAGCGCTTAAGAAAAGCGAAGGATGCTTTGAACGGTAATTCAACCGATGATTTCTACTTCGTTTTGCATGATGCCATCCAACAGTATCTGATGGACAAGTTTGGCATAACAAAGATTGATTTCAACAAGACAAAGGTGCTTGAAACACTCCAACAACATCAAATCAATGGCGATGTGATTCAAAAATTAATCTATGTTTTGGAAACGTGTGAATATGCAAGGTTTGCCCCATCTATGGATGAGTCATTAAAGACATCGTTGTATGAGCAAGCTGTGAGTGTGATCGATTCAATTGAGAAATAAGAAAACCTCTTATGATTAAGTACATATTATTTTTTCTTTCATTCATAACATTTTGCCCTTTATCGGCGCAAAAGCATAAAGCAGATAGTCTTTACTTAATTCAACATTACAAGGATGCTATTCAAATCTATGAGGAATTGTTAGAGGAAGGTGTGCACGAAGATGTGTACTACAATCTGGCGAATTGCTATTACAGAATGAATCGTATTCCTCAGGCGGTGTTGAACTATGAACGTGCTTTAAAGCTAAATCCCGAACATACAGATGCACGCCATAATTTAGAGCTTTGCAGGTCGCAGGTGGGTTTGTATGAAGATGTGGCTGATGACTTTTTCTTTGTCACCCTCATCAAACGATGCATCGCTTCAAAAAATGCCAACCAATGGATGGGGTGGGCTATTGCTGCTTTCGCATTGATGGCGGTGGCATGGCTTGCGTATTGCTTATTTACGACCGTAAAATGGCGCAAAATAGCGTTTACATTTGCTGCTTTTGCCTTCGTTTCAGTTTTGATTTTGAATATTTTTGCGGCAAAGGCTGTTGATCTGTACACTTCAACGAATCGTATCGTTGTGCTTAAACCGGTTGAAACCTATGAAGCGCCTCACGTAAATTCCAAGTCTTTGGGCAAACTTGTTGCCGGCGCCACATACCTCATTGATGCAGAGCAAGATGGCGAATGGATTCGTGTTAAATTTTCAGATGGCACTGTGGCCTGGTGTCAGAATGAACATGTAGCAATCATTTAGTAAGGTTTTCAACCGTCTGCACCACTTAATATCATGATTTTACAAATAAATGAAATGTTTGATTATCTTTCAAAAATAGACACACAACTCACTCTGTTGTTGAACGGTAGTGATAGCGAATTTATTGATTTAATTGCATTTACAGCAACGAAGACCAGCACGTGGATACCTCTTGCTGTGGTGTTGCTCTATGTTGTTGTGCGTTCAAATAATTGGAAGAATGTTTGCATTTTTGTTTTGGGTGTCGCCTTGGCCATAACGTTGGCCGATCAGGTGGCAAGTGGTGTTTTTAAACCCCTCGTCGCACGATTGCGACCTTCGCATGAACCTGCCTTGCAGGGTTTAATTGATCTTGTCAATGGTTATCGGGGTGGTCGATATGGATTTTTCAGTAGTCATGCCGCAAATACTTGTGCCGTGTCAACATTCGTGGCGTTATTGTATAAAAATAAAGGTTTGACAGTTGCTCTCTATTCCTGGACTTTGCTGAATTGCTGGACACGTGCCTATTTAGGGGTGCATTATGTGAGTGATTTGTTGGTTGGCTTGTTGTGGGGCTTATGTGTTGGTTTTATGCTTCACTTCATGATTCGCAAGTTTTATGTAAAGTATTCCCCTCAAATTTTTCAAAATATTTTTACCACATCACGTGCAAATGTTTTGATTAATGCATTGATGCTTACGTATTTATCTATTGTGGTGTATGCAATTGTTGTAGGTTAAAGGTAAAGCGATTTATTGAGTCGCTTTTTTCCGAAGTTATCCTTAATCTTATAGGTTTATCTCCAGCTTTTAAACGTTTCACCATGCAATATCCCTTAAATTCTATCTGATGAGAATTATTGCTTTTAAATATATTCGTTTCTGTGTTTTGCTCGCATTCTTCATTTTAGTTGGTGTGTGCACAGCACAGAAACGTTGTCGTATATTTGGTTCTGTCAAAACCCTGGCGGGCGACCCTATAGAACTCGCCAACGTGCGAGTACTATCGCAAAATATTGGTACGGTGACCGCCCTGAATGGCGATTTTACTTTTTATTGTAACGTAGAGGACAGCATTGAAGTTGAAGCTTTTATGATTGGTTATCATGCGCGACGCAAAAAATGTTTTCCGCTTGCTGATTCAGTGAAAATTGATTTCGTCTTGCCGTCGTATTCCGATTTTTTAGGCGAAGTAACCGTTATTGGGCAACGTATTCAAACTGGCACGATGCAGGTTTTAAACCCTGTAGATCAACGTTTTCAACCTTCTGCTACCGGTAACGCTGTAGAAGAAATGATTGCGACTCAAGCCGGCGTGAGCACCCATAATGAGCTTTCATCGCAATACAACGTTCGCGGCGGCTCTTTTGATGAAAATGTAGTTTACCTCAATGGCATAGAGGTTTATCGTCCGATGTTGGTGCGTTCTGGTCAACAAGAAGGGCTTTCTGTGATTAATAGCGATATGGTTGAGCGTATCGCATTCTCAAGTGGGGGATTTGAAGCACGATATGGCGATAAAATGTCGTCGGTCCTTGATATTACTTATCGAAAACCGGAAAAGTTTGAGGCAAAAGCAAACGCATCCATGCTGGGCGGTGGGGCGTATGTAGGGTGGGGAAACAAGCAATTCAGCGCGATGGCTTCAGCCCGATACAAAACAACCCGCTACCTCTTGGGGTCTTTGGATACAAAGGCTGAGTATAATCCACGGTTCTTTGATTATCAAACTTATTTGAATTGGCGACCCTCTTCCAAATGGAGTTTTGACCTCTTGGGAAATATCTCCGACAATACTTATCGTTTCGAACCCGAAGACCGCGAAACCAAGTTTGGTACCATGGAGGCTGCAAAGAGTTTTAAAGTTTACTTTGATGGTCAAGAAAAAGATTTCTTTAGAACTTATTATCTGGCATCTACTGTTACCCGTCATTTCAATCCTGAAACCTATGTCGCTTTACAATATGCGCAGTTCTTAACGAAGGAACAAGAAACGTATGATATACAAGGCGAATATTGGCTGAATGAAGCAACAACGCAAGAACAGCTTGGGGTTGGTACATATATGGAGCATGCACGCAATTTTCTGCAAGCTGAAGTGCAAACATTAGGCTTGCGTTTCCGTACGCGTGTTGATGGCCATACCCTGCAAGCTGGGTTTAATATGCAACGACAAAAAATCGTGGAAAATGCTGTAGAATGGGAAATGCGCGATTCTATGGGCTATTCTCTTCCTTCCGACCCCCAACAGCTCATGCTGATTTACAGTATGAAATCCAAGCAACAACTCACGACTAAGCGACTTGAGGCTTTTCTACAGGACACTTGGCGATTTAAAACACGATTAGGCCTTTTTAATATCAGTTATGGCGTGCGTGCTGCGCATTGGGATTGGAATGACGAATGCATCGTTTCGCCCAGATTGTCGGTTGGTCTTTTGCCAAATAACGATAAAATTACGCTGCGCTTTGCCACCGGACTTTATTATCAAGCCCCCTTCTATAAAGAACTTAAGGACACCACTTTGATTGGCGGACAAGCCACGACAACGCTCAATAAGGACATTAAGTCGCAGCGAAGCGTTCACTTTGTGTTGGGAGGTGATTATACGTTCAGGATGTTTAACCGTCCGTTTAAATTCACGGCCGAAGCCTATTACAAAGCCTTGTCAAATCTGATACCTTACACGGTTGACAATGTTCGTGTGGCTTATTTGGGCAAAAATGCATCAAAGGGGTATGCCACAGGGCTTGATTTGAAACTATTTGGTGAGTTCGTTCCTGGTACAGATTCCTGGGTTACTTTGTCGTTGATGAAAACCGAAGAAAAGTACAACGGCGTTTGGCTTCCCCGACCTACCGATCAGCGCTATAACCTTTCTCTCTACTTTACCGATTATTTCCCCGGTTCTGAGCGATGGCGGCTTACGCTCAAGGCAGCGATGGCCGACGGGTTGCCTTTTGGACCCTCACATGCAAAACGTGAACTTTACAAATTTCGCGCGCCTGCCTATAAACGCGTAGATATGGGACTTTCTTATTGTCTTTTTAACAATGAGCACAAGTATCTTCGTTATGAACCCATGCGCTGGGCACGTTCGGCATGGTTTGGAATTGATTTCTTCAACCTTTTGGATATCAATAATGTCAACTCATATTATTGGATTACCGACATTTCCAACACACAATATGCTGTGCCTAATTATCTGACAGGTCGCCAAATAAGTTTCCGTTTGATGTTGGATATCTGATTCCGATGTTTTTCCAAGTAGTCAAATAAAAGCGGTACAATAAAAAAGGGAGCGCCAAGTGCGCCAAATGTGTTGTACGCTGATATAATCTTAAATCGTATGAAAATTGTTGCTGTATTGCTCGCTGGTGGCGTAGGAAACCGCTTTGGTGCTGACCGCCCCAAGCAATTCTTTGAAATAGCCGGACGTACAATTCTTGAGTATTCAGTTGATGCCTTTCAACGCAACGAAAATATTCATGAAATTGCCATCGTTTCGCATCCAAACCACGTGTCAGATGTGCGTCAACTCATTGCCTCAAATTCATCGTGGACAAAAGTCAATTCGGTGCTTGAAGGAGGCAAAGAGCGTTATGATTCCAGCTTGGCGGCCATTCGTGCCTATTCAGATGCTCCTGACACGGCATTGCTTATTCATGACAGTGTGCGCCCTCTCGTCAGCCAGCGCATCATTGATGAAATGTGTCAGGCTTTGAATGTTGCTGACGTCGTAAATCTTGTTATACCCACTGTTGACACCATTGTTGAGGTTGAAAACAATCAAATGGTAGCGGCCCCTAAAAGAGAACGGCTCATGCGTGTGCAAACGCCACAAGCTTTCAAACTGCATACAATTGCTGAAGCCTACCGTCGGGCATTGAACGATCCCTTATTCTCTGCTACTGACGATTGCGGTGTTGTTTTCCGCTATATGCCAGAAGTCCCCATTAAGATCGTATTGGGTGATGAACGCAATGTCAAACTCACACACCCTGCCGACCTTCCTCTCTTTGAACGGTTGTTGAACGAAGAGCCTCAACACTAACCTCCAGAACTTGTTTTTTATGTTATATATGCGAATTGGTTTTCATTGACTGATTCGCATTTTTTTGTTTTGCAGAAACAGATGTGTGACATGTGACAGCGTTACAACGATTTTTTGTGACATGTGACATGTGACAACGATTTTTTGTGACATGTGACATGTGACAACGATTTTTTTGTGGCATCATGCGACAATGTGACAGTCAACCAAGCAAGATATAACCCTAAGTATGCTTTGTTGTTCTTCTCACACATAGGGTAGGATTGACGTTACATTATAGTTCTATATATATAATATAAATCTTATAGTATATATTAATATATACTATACATCCAAATAATATATACACTGCATTGAGGTCACACACTGTAACGTAAAAGTCTTATTTCGTTGTCACATGTCACATGTCACACTGAAAAGACACCTGTACGGTGCGTTTCTTACGCAGAATCGCACTTGAAATTGACAGTAAAAATTTTTTTTGTTCTTTCTAATGCATTGAACACTAAGTGTATACCTGTAAAAATACCGTATTTTCTCGTTGCTAAATGACAATAAATGACAAATGGCTTTTTGCATGTTGTATCTTTGCCGATGAAAAGAGATTGCTGCTTAGAGTACAGGAACACAGAAACCGATTAAACATTCGTGATGCCCCTACGCCGAATATCCTTACCCCACAAGGTAGATGAAGGTTGCCCCTATTTACACCTTTCTTTCTCTTTTATATATAGTTTCAAATTAACTCCCAATTAGTTCAACTAACTCCCGATTAGTTTAACTAACTCCCGATTAATTTCAACTAACTCTTGATTAATTTAAGGAACAAGTTAAGATGTAATGAACACACTGGCGGAATGCGCGCTCTGCTGACGTCGGTTCTTGACTTCGTTTTTTTAAAAAAAGGAAAGAGGAAGTCCTGCGGAACCTCCTCTTTCTGTAACTCTATAATGGAATATAGATGTGTGCGATATGATGTTGAACCTATGAGTCCTACTTGATCGCCAATGCTTTGTCAATGCTGTGCTTGAGGGCACCGAAGTGTGCCTTGCTGTCGGCATTGCCGCCTGCACCGTTGAGCTGGCGCTGGAGTTGTTGCAATGCGCTGAGGCGAGCAGCACGGAGGGTTGAATTGTAGGTCGCGTTCTTGAAACCGGAGATAAGGTCATCTACAAATGCGTTCTGCAATGCCTTGCGGTATTCGCTCACCTTTGCTCCGCTCGTTGCTTCAGTGAAGAGCATCTTGCTGAGGTCAGCAAGGAGGTCGGCTGCAGGATATTCGGGCGTGAGTTCTGAGAGCGCAGACATAAGATTGGTGATGCCTCTTTTTCCGAAATTGATGGTGATGCCTTGAGGATTGTAGGTCATGCGCTTCATATAGTCGTGCTCGATGAGCCAAGTGGGCTCGGTGGCGATGTGGCGACGCACAAACTCCATCACCTCCTTCTGGCGCTCGCGACTAACGTTGCTGTAAACGACTCCTGCCTGGTCGATGGTCTTGAAATCTGCCATCACACCGCCTAAGTTGCCGAGCACGTGTCCTACGTAGCGGTAGAGCTGCGTGAGATATTGCTGATAGACACTGCTAAGGTTTTGTGAGTAGATGTCCTTTGCGTCGTAGCTCCATGCAGGGAGCTGGCTGAGCGCACGCTTGATGTTGAGGATGCCGTATTCGCTCGCCTTGATGGCATCGTCGCCGAGGTCTTCGGTCTGGCAGCGTGGGTCGTTGGTACGGTTGGTTTCGCCGTCGCCAAACCACAAGCGGGGATTCTTTTCGAGCTGTTCCTTGATGAGCGTTTCAAGCGCAGCGTGGTCGGCCATAGCGTCGGCTGCAAACATAGGACGGTAGCCCCATTCGATCGCCCAGATGTCGTAGTCGTTGATGCGGGGGAAGATGCCTTCGCGGCTGATGCTGTCCTCGGGTTGTGCCACGTAGTTGAAGCGAGCGTAGTCCATGATACTGGGTGTGTGTCCATACTTTTCGACCCACGCCTTGTTGCGCAGACTATCGACGGGCACGGTGCTGCTTGAACCGAAGTTGTGGCGAAGTCCGAGCGAGTGGCCCACCTCGTGTGAGGACACAAAGCGAATGAGCTGCCCCATGAGTTCTTCGTCGTAGTTCATCTTGCGTGCGGCTTCGTCGATGTTGGCAGCCTGCACCATGTACCAGTCGTGAACGAGGGTCATCACGTTGTGATACCAGCACACGTGGCTTTCTATGATTTCGCCCGTGCGTGGGTCGTGAACGTTGGGACCGTAGGCATTGGGGATGTCTGAAGCGAGGTAGCGAATCATGCTGAAGCGAGCGTCCTCCATCGACATGGTGGGGTCGTCCTCGGGCCATTCCTTGCCAACGATGGCATTTTTCCAACCGGCCTTTTCGAAAGCCACCTGCCAGTCGTTCACACCTTGGATGAGATACTTGCGCCACTGCTTGGGCGTAGCGGGGTCGATGTAGTAAACAATCTGCTTCTTGGGTTCGATGAGTTCGCCGCGCTTCATGCGTTCAGCATCGGCGCTGTCCTTAGGTTCGAGGCGGTAGCGCACAATGTAGCGTTCGTTTTCCACACGCTGCTGGCTGTCGCTGAAGCGCACAAAGCGGTCAGCAAAGTAACCTACGCGAGGGTCGAACAAACGACGTTGCATGAGGTCGTTGGGAAGAAGCACGAAGGAATAGTTGAAACCCATTGTCACTTTGCCACTGCGCGCACCTGCTGGCGTCTTTGCTCCCGCTGAGGTATATGTCTTCACAGTGCGTACTTCAGTGTTGGTGGGGAAGGTCTTGACGCTTTCGATATAGGAAAGGTTGTGCAAGTAACCGCCCAATCCAAACTGCTGCTTGTTGGCTGAAGAGAGGCCCAGCGCGCTGTCGTCGTTGTTGAAGAGGCCGGCAACATCAATGCGGCGCAAACCCTTCTTGTGGTGAACCACCTTGAACGAAGCGATGATGGGGTTGATGCTGCTGATTTCAACTGCGCGACCAATGGCACTTGCAGAGTCGGCAACGTTGACGAGGGCTTCAGCGCGGAGCAGGAGGTCGCCTTTAGGCGAAACTTCCCAATACACCGTTTGCTGCTTTACCAGTTCGCCACCATACTTCTGTGTGCTGGCAGGGGTGCCCGTGAAGCGCACGGTGAGCAAAATGCGGCGACCGATGAGTGAGTCGGGAATATCCCAGAACCACTCTTCTTTGGGACCCTTTTTGATGTTGAAAAGTCCAAGTTTCGTTTCGTTCTTATAGTCAATGTCTTCAATCATTGACGTGGGTTCCATGGCGTTAAAGTCTTTTACGACCTTAATCTCTGCAAAAGCCTGAGCCGCCTTCTTGGGTTGCTTGGTGATTAGGAGCGAGTCTTTCTTGCTGCCTTGAAAAACGAGTGTGTCAGCAAATGAGAGTGTGAGTTGTCCTTTCTTTTCTCCCTCCTTGATGATAATTGGTTTTGTAGGTTTTTTGCTTAAACGACCATCTACATCAATAAAGGCATTGGCGCCAACACTGTAGAGATAGAATGTACGTCCATTTGTTGATACAAAAGAGAAATGCTGAAGGGCGTTCTTTTTATCTTTTTTCTGTTGTGTGCCCTCAATGCTAATTACCTTGGTTGTGTCGTCTGAAATCGTCCAGCGTACACCGCCTGTTTCAATCAGGTAAGTTTTGTTCGGACGTAAGTCGGCAATGGTCTTAACCGTTTTGATAGTTTTTTCTTTCTCTTGCTTCTTTTCTTTTGCAGCGATCGGGGCGCATGCAAAGAGTAAAGCAAGCGTAGTAGTTAAAATCTTTTTCATTGTTGTATAATAATAAATATTGTGATTTTTATGCGTTGATAGATGCGCAAAATTAGCGATATTTTGGTAAATAGAATACAGTGATGCGTCTTATTTATAAATTGTATGGGTATAAACGCAAATAAAAAATGATTTTTTGTATAAGCATAGACCACATGCCATGATTTTTTACTACATTTGCCGGAAATTTTTAAAGAATATAAAATCTAAGGTATGCTTACAATTAAACAAATTGTTGAAAATAAAGAGTATGTGGTTCGCGGCTTAGAGAAGAAGCATTTCAAAAATGCAGAAGAAGCGGTGGATCGTGTGATTGAAATAAATAACCAACGTAAGGCTGCACAGTCGCAACTTGATGCCTTGTTGGCGCAAAACAAACAATTGGCTAAAAGCATTGGCGCCTTGATGAAGGAGGGCAAGAAAGAAGAAGCAGAAGCAGCAAAACAGCAAGTGG
The DNA here is from genome assembly GCA_017628775.1 of Bacteroidaceae bacterium. Next base: position 28,839 of record JAGBYN010000079.1, read on the forward strand.
CTCAAATCAAGGAGCAGTCAAAGGTTTTGGAATTGCAAATGACCGAAGCTGCTGAGCAGTTGAAACTTCAGCTTTATGCAATTCCTAATTTACCTTATGAAGAAGTGCCTGAAGGTCATTCTGCCGATGAAAATGTAGTCGTTAAGATGAGTGAAAGTGCAAAAGCATTGCTCGGTGCACAAGAACAGGAAAAGACTTCTGAAAAACTTCCTCACTGGGAATTGGCCAAGAAATACAATCTCATTGATTTTGACTTGGGTGTAAAGATTACTGGTGCTGGATTCCCTGTATATTTGGGAGCAGGTGCGCGTTTGCAACGTGCGCTGATTAACTTCTTCCTCGATGAAGCCCGTAAGAGTGGTTATCTTGAAGTGATGCCTCCAACGGTTGTCAATGAGGCTTCGGGTTACGGTACAGGTCAGTTGCCCGACAAGGAAGGACAAATGTATCATTGCGGATTGGATAACTTATATTTGATTCCAACAGCTGAAGTGCCCGTTACAAATATCTATCGTGATGTTATTTTAGAGGAGAAAGAGTTGCCTATCAAGAATTGCGCTTACACACAGTGTTTCCGTCGTGAAGCAGGTTCTTACGGCAAGGATGTAAGAGGCTTGAACCGTTTGCATGAATTTTCTAAAATTGAAATTGTAAGAATTGACACACCTGAGCATTCCGCTCAAAGCCATAAGGAAATGTTGGAACATGTTGAAGGTTTGCTCCAAAAGTTGGAATTGCCTTACAGAATCCTCCATCTTTGTGGTGGTGACATGTCATTCACTGCAGCATCTTGTTTTGATTTTGAAGTGTATTCTGAAGCGCAACAACGCTGGTTGGAAGTAAGCTCAGTGTCAAATTTCGATGCTTACCAAGCTAATCGTTTGCAATGTCGCTATCGCGATGCAGAGAAGAAAATAACCCTTTGCCACACATTGAATGGTTCAGCCCTTGCTTTGCCACGAATCGTAGCGGCACTCTTGGAAGATCATCAAACGCCTGATGGCATTCGCATTCCAAAGGCTTTGCAACCATATATGGGCGGCGAGGAGTATATCAAATAAGCAGATATAAAATATGCCCAGGTTATTGTCGATCGATTATGGAAAAAAACGTACGGGGATAGCAGTGACCGATCCGTTGAAACTTATTGCAAATGGATTGTGTACGGTAGAAACATCAAAGCTCATGACGTTTTTGAAAGACTATTGTGCGAAGGAATCTGTGGAACGATTTGTGGTCGGATTACCAACTCAGACAAATGGCGATGCATCCGAAAACCAGCAACGTGTGAGATGTTTTGTTGGTGAATTGAAGAAGCAAATTCCTGATATACCTGTCACGTTTTACGATGAACGCTTTACATCTGTTTTGGCACATCGGGCTATTTTGGATAGCGGAGTGGGTAAACAACGCAGAAGAGATAAGGAATTGGTTGATACGGTTGCAGCCACGATAATTTTGCAAGATTATATGTCAAGCCAGGAACATTCGTTATGTTAAAGTGCACGTTCTGATGTTTGAAGCATGCAAAATGAGCGTTTTTTTACAATGTAGATGATATAACAGCTAAAAAAAGATTAAAAATTTTGTCTAACGAAGGGAAATTGTTAATTTTGCAACCGATTTAAGCTTATCGGCTTGTTTAGTGACATTTTAACCACGTAAAAGACAAACAAAAGTAAGACATATTCTGAATGAAGAATGATACAACGAAAGCACAGCATCGCATAAATACACAAATTCGTGCTCGTGAAGTACGTATTGTAGGCGATGACATCGAGTCAACAATAATGCCCACACGTGATGCCTTGAAATTGGCAGAGCAAAAAGGATTAGACTTGGTTGAAATTTCTCCTAATGCAGAACCTCCAGTTTGTCGGTTAATAGACTACTCTAAGTTCCTCTACCAACAGAAGAAAAAGCAAAAAGAAATCAAGGCAAAACAAGTTAAGGTTGAAATTAAGGAAATCCGATTTGGTCCTCAAACCGATGAACACGATTACAACTTTAAACTCAAGCATGCCAAGGAATTCCTTGCTGATGGCGATAAGGTGAAGGCTCACGTCTTCTTCCGCGGACGCTCAATCCTGTTTAAGGAACAAGGAGAAGTTCTTTTGTTGCGCTTCGCTAACGACCTCGAAGAATATGGCAAGGTTGAAAGCATGCCAAAACTCGAAGGTAAGCGCATGATTATCTACATAGCTCCAAAGTCAAAGAAAGTGTCATCAAAGCATTCTGAAACTTCTGATGAGCTGTTGTCGGCAGAATCAAGCAAGCAAGAAAAGAAGCAACCTCAGCAAAAGGCGAAAAAGGAATTTACCTTGAACGTTGAAGGCGAGGATTTTTAATTAAAAAGTAAATGTAGCGCGTTAAGTTTGGTATCTCACTTAACCGCACGATATAATAATCATTAAATAATAAAAAGAAAATGCCAAAAGTAAAGACTAATTCTGGTGCTAAGAAGCGTTTTGTTCTCACCGGAACGGGTAAGATTAAGAGACATCATGCCTTCCACAGTCACATCTTGACTAAGAAGACTAAGAAGCAAAAGCGTAACCTTGTACACGATGCTATCGTTGATACAACAAACGTTAAGCAGGTTCGCGAACTTCTTTGCATGCGCTAATCAATCAGTAAATTAGCATCCTTTTAATCATCAACAACAAATTTCTAACCGAATGATTAGCAACCCAAGTCCGTTTGGTCGCCTAAATAATGATAAGCGATGTCGATTCGGCGCTAACATTCAAAAAGTACATTAACTATGCCAAGATCAGTAAATCACGTAGCTTCACGTGCTAAGAGAAAAAGAATTCTTAAGTTGACTCGCGGTTACTTCGGCGCTCGCAAGAACGTTTGGACAGTAGCAAA
>JAGBYN010000080.1 GCA_017628775.1 Bacteroidaceae bacterium
AAGTAAAGGATGCCAAAAAGATTGGGAAAAAGCGCTTTACATGATGGACTCTACAACTATCACTCTCTTTGATAACCTTTTGAAAGGTGTTGGACGACACCCTAAAAGTGGAAAGAAGAAAGGAGGAATGAAAGTGCACACCGTCATGAAATACCATGTAGGTGTCCCAATGGTTGTACAATTAACATCCGCCGCTAAACACGACCATTACTTACTCAAAGAAGTGCACTTACCTCAAGATTCGGTGCTTGCAATGGATAGAGCATATATTGATTATGCACAATTTCAACGACTTACGGAAGAAGGTGTCTGTTATGTCACGAAGATGAAGAAGAATCTCAAATATCAAGAACTTTCTTCAGTTGCATATGTCAGCAAGGATGGTTTAGTGACGCATACGGATATGGAAATTCTTTTTGAAAAGGGAGAATTGAAGCATAAGGCAAGAAGAGTAGAACTATGGAGTAACAATTCTAAAAAGTCTGTTGTGCTGTTAACCAATAACTTTGAGTTGTCTGTTGAAGATCTTGAGGAGATATACAAGCGTAGATGGGCAATAGAAACACTCTACAAACAACTCAAACAGAACTTCCCGCTACATTTCTTTTATGGAGATAGTATCAACGCCATTCAAATACAAACTTGGGTAGTGCTAATTGCTAATTTGTTGTGTACAATTATCAGCAAAATGCTCAAAAGACATGTCTCATTCTCACAAGTTGTCACACTCATGAGAATGATACTTATGTATTATGTTGATTTCATAGCGTTTTTAGAAAATCCTAATAGTGATGAGATAAAAATACAGGCAGAAAAGGATATATCGCCCCACATACAACTGCTATTATTTGAATAAGGGGGGGTTACTTTTCAAATAAAACATCCGCAACCCCATAAAATCGGGGATGCGGATGCATAAATTGTGCCTTTGAAAAGTTTACCGGACAGCAATATAAAATAATGAGTTAAATACGTTTACCAAACATCCATAATTTCAATTACACATCCTTTTCCACTTCCAAGAAACCCATAAAGAAGGCATCGGGAAAAACGAATTTCTTTTCGCCAAGAGCAAACTTAACAAATACAAACTTATTGCCCTTATCAATTCTTAAAACCGTGCCTTGCCCAAACTTTTTATGAAGAACGCTACTATTGGGGCCTATTGATTCCAAAGCCTTTTCAATCTCCTCTGGCGTTTGTGGTTCACGGAGGGCTGACACAGTATTTGTTGAGTCAGGAACTTGATAAGTCGTTTTTACGGGTTCAGGAATAGGCATCACCACTTTCATTTGAACATTAGGAACAACAGCTTCACTCTTTTGGGCTATAGGTTTTGTATTATTATATATTGAGGAATCCACGATTGTCATTGAGTTTTGCTGATTGTAAAACAACTTTTCATACTCAGCTTTCCGAATTGTTGTATCCCAACCGCCCACTTCATCATCAGCATGTTTATCGAGACCTGTATAAGTCAGACTCGCATCCTCGTAACGTTTAAACTTAAAAATGGCGTCATTCATTAAAGGCGCATTAAACACGCCTAACGAACACAGCATATTAAAATCTTCAACACTTAAACCCGTCACCTTCTTAAACAAGCCTGGTTCTAATTGCGTAATCACATCCTTCAAGCAACGCTCACGATAGTCGGTGAGATACATAAACACGGGTATGCGTGTAGCAAACTTGATCAGTTTTTCCTGAATTTGCTTGCGCTTGCTCTTCATCTCTTTCTCTTCAGCCGAAAGTTCTTTTTTCTCTTTCGGGGTCATCTCTTGCTTTTCCTTTTTAGCCTTCTTCACTGCCTCCGACTTATTGATAATGGTCGTCAAGTCGTTGTTCAGATTGCGGAACCCTTCGATATTCATCAATGCCTTCATCGCTTCAGGATTATCCAACAAACGCTTCAACGTATCGTTATCCACATTAACAAGGAGCGCCGATTCCCATCGCTTCGCCAACAACGTCGCAGAAGTTCCAGCCAAAGCAATATCCAGAATATCTTGCGCATCCACCTCCTTCATACTACTTCCATCATAAGCCAAAACGGGCAAGAACTTGATAAAGTCAGCCACTTTTGCTTCAGGGTTGGCCTCATTTATATCTAATCGGCAACTGTAATCGGATATTTGACGCAGCGCACGATCGAGCGCAAAGTCAAACACGTAGCACTCATGCTTCATAATCGTACGAAGCCCCTCCTCGCTCTTTACCTCCCACGGGCTTTGCACACGAAAGGCGGCTTGGAAATACGTTTCAGGACTTTTCAAATTACGAAGCATAAAGATACCCGTCCATGGCTTCACCGTCACCCCCGTTGTCAACTTTCCACAACTCAGCGTAATGGTTTTCGTTTCCAACGGATCGTCCATAGCGGCCTGCACCGGATAGAGCGCATCAAGTCCGATACCCGCTCCTGTACCTGCACACACCGTTACCTTATAATCATGGTAAAACTTATTTTGGCGCTGACTCAACAAATTCGCCATAGCAAAACACGACGCCACATTGGGCAAGAACCAAAGCGTATGCGAAAGCACATTCAGCAAACGCGTATCGCTAAACGGCATTGGCGGGCGCTTGTCCTGTCCGAGTTTCAAATCGTCAATACTCGCAGGGAGGTAAGCACCACGAATCAAGTCAAGCCATTTTTGAACTTCGCTCTCATATTTAAAACGTGCTTCTGCACCCTTACCCTCTGCCGCAAAGAACACGTTAAGGTCAAATTCATCAAATTCGCCCTGTCGTGCTACGTCTTGAATTTCATCGGGCATTCGATAAGTGAGCATCACCATGCGGGGCAAAGCAAGGTAAGGATTACCCGCCCCCTTCCATTCCGCCTTGGCGCGCTGCTCGTCCGAGTAAGTCCAGTTGAAGATTTGCTCTTCGATAAACTCCCCATTGTTAATTGCACGGAAGGGGGTCCCAGAGAGGAAAAGGTAGTATCTTGTCGAGATGGGCAACCACGATTCATTAATCGCATTGCTCGCCTCATCCTTCTGATATTTTTCGGCATCAAACTCCACCGCCTCTTCTTCGTCCTCGCGTTCAAAGAGTTCCTTCGCGCGCTCTTTCCACGCACCGAAGTGGTATTCGTCGAAAATCACCAAATCCCACGTTGTGGCATGAATAAACTCATTTTTCGTTTTGATGCCACCACTCTCGTTCGTACCCAAGAGGTCTTGAAACGAACCAAACACTACAATAGGTCTTGACTTATCTGCACGCGCAAAGTCCTGGTCCATATTGAGGTTGTTGTTCTTCGCATCCTTATTCGAGATGTATTGCCACCCTTCAAAATCCATGTGCGACACCAAGTCCTCACGCCATGCCGACTCCACCGCAGGTTTAAAGGTCAAAATCAACACACGCGACAAGCCCATTTTCTTGGCCAACTGATAAGACGCAAACGTCTTACCGAAGCGCATCTTCGCATTCCACAGAAACTTCGGGATTCGATTAGGTTCCTCCTTCAATGCTTGCTCAAAGTAAGTTTTTGTTTGCTCTACGGCACGAAACTGCTCGGGGCGCATCGCGAAATTTTGCGTCCTGTTTTCTGCATTGTTCGTACCCGTACGGAGCGCCATGACAGCCGCCTCAACATCCGCCCTTGTGCAACGGAACCATTCGTCCGTCTTGTCCATTGGATTTAAGCGCTTATGCCCCTTTCGCTCCAAAAGTTTGTGTACGTCCTTATCCGTAAAGCATGAACCATCATTGGTCATTGCAGAAGCCACCAAAACAATCTCATACTTCACCTTGCTCGTATGCAATTGTTCTTCGATGCGTTCTTTCGCGGTGCGGTCGGTGTAACCCACCTTTAGATAACCCAGATGAGAATCCACACCAATCAATTTATAAGCATAAATCGTAGGTGTAACGGCGGGACGTTGTGGAAAAAAGTTTTGTTGCATAGTATTAGTCCATTGGGCGAATCATTGATTCAATAAAAGCAATTTCGTCTTCGGTTAATCCGTATTTGGCATAGAGTTCTTCGTCTGTCCAGGGTTTAGAGAAGTCTTGCATAGGAACAAATTGATACACCTTACTTGTTGTGTGTTGAGTAACCTTTTTCAACCCCAACATCAGATGAAAGAACTTCGTTTGCATATAAGTATAAACATTTTCTGTTTCTTTTTGATCATTAAACGGACCTACAACTAAATAGGTTTCTGTACAACAAGTATTATTACCTACAATTATTGGTTTAAGCCAATCCTTAGTCATATCACCAGATCCGATAGCTTCTGGTATTAATATTTTAGATTTATTAACCCAATTCTGATTTTTTAATATTTGTATACTACTTATATATCCCGTTTTCTGATTAGCATATATTTTGACTGAATTTGTTGTTTGTTCTTCATTAAAATCAACAAAATTAGTCGGAAGTCCAAATGGTTTTCTTGAACTAACTATATCACTGAAAGAAGTTTCCTTTTTTTCTTGTACTTTACGCAAAATTGAAATTGCGTTATTTTGCCTAATAAATGAATCACAGCCGCTTTCTAACAATGGTCTTTCCATTGAAGATACTATAAAATTATTGCTATGAGTATTAACCAAACAATTACCATTATATCCTTTTTCCCAAAGAAAATAGCAAACTCCCCCTTTGATTTCAACATTAGGAAAACATTCCGACGCATTATTAAAATCATGTAGAACTTTTATTTGCTTATCGTTCAACATAATATTTCTGAATTCATCCAACCCCTTACCCCCTGCATACCAACGAGCAGGAATAATCATTGTAAGGTACCTTGGATTTAATTTCTTTGCTTGCTGAACAAACAAGTGATACAAAGGCCTTGCACTTGCTTGCGCCCCTCCATCACTCAACTGATACGGCGGATTCCCAATAATCACATCGAATTTCATATTGAATAGTTTCTTTACATCAAGGTTATGAATAAATTGATAGGCGTGTGTTTCGAGTTCCGCTCCACGATCGTACTCACTTTGCGACGCCCCACAATAGATACACTTGCCATTTTGCCAAGTGTGCTTAATACGCTGATAAACGATGTTGCCCTGCGGTTGCGATTCAGGGAATTGGTAGGCCGAGAAGGGACTACTGGGGAACTTACTGCAGTACACACTACGGCGCGAGAGCAAGCTGGTGAGTTCGGTGATGGCGATGCCAAATAGCTGCTTTGAGAAGATGTGTTCAATACGCTTTTCAAGGTCGGGAATCTGCGATTCCAACCCAACGATCAAGCGCTTGGCAATTTCACGCAAAAAGACTCCACTCTTACAACAAGGGTCAAGAAACGTCGTATCCGGATTCTCAAACAACTCCTGAGGGAGCATATCAATAATTTTATTCGCCAATTCGGGCGGCGTAAATACCTCGTCGTTGCTCAAGTTGGCAATACAGGTCAGCACGTCGGGATTATAGACATTTTGAAATAAACTATTGTTCGCCATATTCTTGCACCTTTTTATAATGTGAAACATATCTGCGGAGGAACACCCCGCCCTCTTCCTTCTCATCCTCCGTTAGGGCAAAGAGCGTGCCCGTGTCATTATAGAGTAAGAGGTCGGAAAGCGTGTAGTCGGAACGTTGCATCTGCGTAGCACCGATAAGCGTCCATTCCGAAAACACAATGGGCGCTGAGGTATCCCTACCCTGCTCGTCCACGCACATCAGCGTCAGAGCATTGCCATTGATGATGTTGCGACGAATGATGAATCGTGCCGCCTCGCGAACGTCGTCGGAAGCATCGCCCTTGCAATGCTCCGTATAAGCCGCATTCCAAATATCAAACAAGCGTTTGCGGCAAGCCTCAACATTGTCGTTGAGTATATCCACACCATAGAGGCTCCCGATGGCTACGATAGACATTTTTTCGTAGTCGCGGGAGCTTCGTTTGTATTTACGTTGAAGTTCAGAAAGTTTACGTTGAAGAATAACGGACAAAAAATTACCATCTCCGCAAGCTGGTTCCAAAAAGCGGGAATCAGGACGGAGACATTCGTCGGCAACGAGGTCGCACATGGCATTCACCTCACGCTCGGCGGTAAACACCTCGCCATGGTCGGCCACGCGCTTGCGCGAATTGATTTGGGATTTTTGTTGTTGAGCAGCCATTTGTATCCCAATAAAAAACAGACGGTTAGGGCTACAAATACCGCACAATGAATAAAACGCAAGTTTTGAGAAGACACAAAAAAAAGACGTGAAGCCCAGCTACTGTTGCTCGCTCCACAATCTGAGGCTCGTAGGAATTGCCCATCGTAGTCGAAACGAGCAACGCCGAAAGCCCCACGCCGATATGTATATAATCCACCCTCTACGCCACACCATCCCTTGGTATACGGATACACCAAGGGCTGTACAGCATAAGTAGGGTATGTATATAACACACCACGGGGCATTCACGTTGCTTTGTTCTTGACTACGATTGAAATTTTCCTACGATTTCAGATTGTCAAAACCAAAGCGTAGTAAACGCCTTTATCTATGTCTTGCCCCACTCCCTCCCATTTTCCAAAACGTAGGAAAACATTCGGCGCGGAGCTATATGGTTACAAAAATACAGAAAAAAATGAATTTGCCATCCATCTGCATGAATTTATTTGATGCAACCTTCTAAAGTTCCAATGACACAACAAAAAAAGAAGGGCATTGAGCGGAAACTAAGTCGGACTTAGAAAAAACTAACTCTGAGCTAATTTTTACTAAGTCCGACTTAAATATTGCGTCCCTACTTGCAATGCACAATCCATACGGTTGCTGTTATGAGTAGGGATAAAAAGAGGAGCGCCATAGAGGTCTCTATTTACTCTCGTTTAAGTTCGCTATATTCCAGATTTTTAAAAATCTTCGACAAAGTGAAAAATATCATTTTGTCACAATGTTAAAGTTTATAGAAAAATGTTAAACGGGCAAATGATGGTCTGAAACCGAGTTTTTAACACAACATACTTGGTACAAAAAATTCCAAAGGGAGAAATTTTTCCTTCGTAAGGAGAAATTTTTTTTTCGTGCGACCTTTTTTTCGACTCTTTTTACGCCTTTTTTAGGCAAAAACAAACAAAAAAGGAGCCCACCAGGGACTCCTTCTCTTCTCTACACAAATTTACAACATTTCCGGTCGAAATCCAAATCCGAAAAAGTTGTGAAAAATTCCGAATTTTTAAATTTGC
>JAGBYN010000081.1 GCA_017628775.1 Bacteroidaceae bacterium
AATCATAAAGACCGATATTAAGGACAACAAAATTCGCATAACCTATACAGTTCCTTTTTACACTGTTGTTAAGCACGTTGGAGGTGGTTTTTGGGGAAATCCTAATCAAGCAGTGCGATCTGATGAAAATTGGGTGTTAGATAAGTGTTTCCCATTTGCAGATAAGGATAGTCACAAAAAAACTTCTTCAAAAGCGTTTGTAATGGCACATGCTTATTCTAATGTTGTTATTGATAAAATCGAAGAAGCAGTGAAGAGCGGACTTGTAGGAAATGAAGATGAAGAATGGTGATATATTTTTACACTTTTCAATTCTCTAATAATAAATGATCTAATAAAAACGCAGTCCATGACGATATAAAGTCATGGACTGCGCTTTTTTTATGTTTATTTGAAATGTGTTACAATGCAATTTTATGATTGCGTACCTTTCCGTCGCTCTTGATTACTACGAGGTATGAGCCGCGTGGCAATCTTGCTGTAGAAAGTTGGAGCATTGTAGATGGGGTGTTGGCCTTTACAGTTGCGAGGCGCACGCCGCCGATGTTGTAAAGCGACATTTCAGCATTCTCTTCTAAATAACCTTGGCAAATCAAAATGTTCTGTGAGTGATCATAGCTGATGCTAAGATCTGTGAGCGTTGTTGAAATGTTTTCAATACCAACAGTTGTGAATCCAACAGGCGAGAAACGCAAGTCATAATTGAATGTGCCTGACGCTGGAATTTGGTATTTCTCCATCGTGCCAGTGCCTTGTCCACAACTACCATTACCCAAACCGCGCTGAATGCAATCAAAGTGGGCATAAACATCACCAGGTTTGAGTTCCCAAGTGTGTGATGCATTCTTCAACATGACGTCGGTGTAGTGAAGTAATGAGAAGGCCACGTCGTCGGATTTAGTTTCAACCTTAATGCCTTTTTGGGTGTCAGGGTTGATGAGTGTAAGGTCTCGCAAAGCCTCGCGATTACCCATGCTCTGAGGTTTTGGATAGGGCTCAAACATGTCGGTAACGGTGGTGTTGTATCGACCTAAAAGCGAACCGCTCTTACGATCGGCGTAATTTTCCCATGGGCCCAAAGCATAGTAATTGACTTGTTCAAATTCAGCAGGGAAGACCATGCTCATACCAACACGTCGCAGATTATTAATCTGGACATCATAAGAAGCTTGTAAATCAACAGCGCCATTGGCATAGAGCGTGTATTTAAAGGTGTAATCGCAATTACGACCTGTAGCCTTAACCACAACAGTTGCAGATGTTTTATCAACACTCAGTGAAGACGCCGACAATTTCTTGGTGTTGATACCAGAGTCTGGACCGTAATTGTTGAAGCTTTCTGTGGGGCCGTCGTTCTCAATCCATCTGTAATTGTCATATTCAGGTGTGCAGGTCAAGAGGTCGGTACCTTCTACGTTCCATGTTAACCAATCTCCGTTGTTGTTGAATATGAATTTAACATCTGTGTTGCTGATGATGTATTGATTACCTGATCGCTTCAGCGTCAGTTGCTGATTGCTTACGTCTGGTGTGGCAAAAGTGTAGCTTCTTTTTTGGATGATATCTTGGAATGCGGCTACGGGATAACCCACTTCTGCCCATGAGCAACCATCCTTGACGCAGAATTCAAAGTTGATACAATATTCGCTATCACCTTCAGGAGTGGTGGTGTATGGAATTTCTATATCAGCTGTTTTTCCTGGTGCTGTTGCCTCGAGGGCTATTTCTGCGGTTTCTACAACTTCGCCATCTTTAAGAATTGAATATTTAAGGAAGAATTGATCTAAAGTGATGAAGTTATAGGTGTTTTTAATTGTGAGCGTTTTGGTGTTTTTATTGAACTCCCTTTTCTTGATGTAAGCATAGATGTGCTTCACTTCTGTGAGTTCAGGGCTCCAAGCACGATCAGCTGTGACAAGACCATTGTTGACGAAATTACCTTGATGAGGGCCAGGATAATCATAGCCCGTGCGGTATTTGTTCATGCCCTCAACCTGGAGCGTTCCGGCCTTAATGTCAGCAGCATCATAAATGGATTGGTCTGCCCAGTCCCAGATGCATCCGCCAATACCATATTTGCTGTTCTCTATAATTTCCCAATATTCTTTTAAGTTGCCAACGGCGTTACCCATAGCGTGTGCATATTCGCACATGAAGTATGGTTGCTGGCGATTGTTGTTGTTTGCATCATGATCGCATTCATCAACGCTGGGATACATGACAGAGAAAAGTTCTGTTGGTGCAGTACCACCGCGTGTGGCACCTTCATAATGTATGATGCGGTTGTCCAATTGCTTAACTGCGTCAAATGTGGCATTGAAGTTTTTGCCACCACCAGACTCATTACCTAAGCTCCAGAAAATGACAGAGGGGAAATTTCTGTCGCGGAGCACCATGCGGGTGTTTCTGTCAATATATTGAGGTTTCCACGAATCCATATTTGTTATGCCACCTCTTTGACCATTGCTTTCCCAGTTGTAATGACATTCCAAGTCGGCTTCGTCCATACAATATAAGCCGTAATAGTCGAACATCGCATACATTTTGGCTTGTCGTGGATAGTGGCTGGTTCTGACGGTGTTCATGTTTGATTGCTTAAACATTATCACATCATTGAGCATCGTGGGCACATCTACGCTGCGACCTGTAAGCGGGTGGGTGTCTTGCAGATTGGCACCTTTAAAGAGCACCTTCTTGTTATTAACGTAAACTACATTTCTCTTGATTTCCACATGACGGAACCCATACTTTGTGGCAAATGCCATTTCTTCAAGTCCATTAGCATCTTTCTGCACAAATTCAAGGGTATAGAGCGTGGGGGTTTCTGCGCTCCACAATTTGAGGTTAGCTACATCAAATGTTATGGTTTCTACCTTTTCCGTTGTGCCTTGTTCAAAACCGACATTCAGGGTTTGCTTGCTGATTTCAGAACCTTCGGGCGATAATAGCGTGATCTCTACAGTTTTGCTTGTTGCTACCGAGTCGCGATTGTTCATTGTTAATTCAATGTTCAATTTGCCGCTTTGATATTTGTCGGCTGCTTGTAAAATGCTACTGATGTAGTGGTCTCGGATGTAAGTTTTAGGGGTGGCGAACAAATAAACATCACGATGAATGCCGCTCATGTGCCACATGTCTTGTCCTTCAAGATATGAACCATCACACCAGCGGAATACTTGTACGCTGATGTTGTTTTCACCGGCTACTACGTGTTGGGTTACGTCAAATTCAGCGTCATTGTTTGAGCCTTCGGTATATCCAACGTATTTGCCGTTAATCCAGACATAAGCCGCACTGTAAATACCATCGAAATGTAAGAAAATGCGTTTTCCGTCCCATGTGGTAGGAAGATTGAATGTGCGTCGATATGAACCTACAGAGTTCGTAAGTCCCTCTTTCATTTGAATGTAAGGTGGGTTATCCGTAAATGGATAATTCACGTTGATATAATGCGGCACTCCGTAGCCCTTCATTTCTAAGCATGAAGGAACGGTGATGGTGTCCCATGAGGAAACATCGGCATTTGTACCCCAGAAATCTTCTTCGCCCGGACGTTTGTTTGGTGCATCCACATAGTTTAAACGCCATGTTCCGTTTAAGCTTAAAATTTCAGCTTTTTCGGCATCAAGCCAAGGCTTGTGGTAATTCTGGTCGGCTTGCATGAGTGAGGTTGAAGCATAGGGTACGTACCATGCGTGGCCAGGTTCCTTATTTTCTCCAAAAATGGTTTCGTCTTCCCAATAGTTGGGTTGGGGCAGTTGGCTTGGAGTGAGTTCTTCAAGTGTGAAGTAGGTTTTTCCCTCATCAGAAGCATCGGTCATATAGGTGTTTTCACCTTCAACCGCTAAATACATTTTGCTGTTCCAGCCTTTGTAACCAACAATTTGGTAAACGTCGCCTAATCCTTCAACGGCTTCAAAATATATTTGTTGATTTTCGTTGTCGTAATTTGGATTCCATAGCAAAGGCTTTTGGCTTCCGCCCATAGCTAAGTCCAAAGCTTTTCCAACAAATGGGTTATAGAGTTGGAAGTAATTGACAGATTCTTTATTTCGACGCAGTTCCCAAGTGTAAAAATCAACATCACTTTCTTTATACTCGTCAGCAAAGATCAAGGCGTCGTTATTGCCATCTCCACGATTGCTCAACACACGTGAAGAGGCTGTGTTCTTAATGATGTAAAAATGTCCAGGGAGTATAAATGGACAAGGATAGGATTTGTTTAAACTTTGTAGTTTAAAATATGAATTTGGATCGTTGATGTTCTCTTTGAGTTGAAGTGAGCCATCTTCGAGTGCCGTAACAACTTCTGAGCGATTAGAGTTATTTAAAATTTGAATAACGTCAGTTTGTCCTTCAACAAGTTGAACATAAAATTTTTGGTTAGACGAGATTGTTGGTTCCCATTGCAACAGTTTACCTGGTGCTTTAGAACCCAATGCCATGTCGGCTGCTTGACCATGATTGTGGTTGAAGATGACAAAAATAGGATTCTTGGCATCTACTTGATGGAAGGTCCATTCTTGCCCAGGGGCAGTGCTTTCTGCTGTGCCAATAGTTAGGTATGTGTCGTGTTCAGCAACATTACCATTGGTAAATGCTTTGCCTGTTGCAACGTGCAGAATTTGGTAAGTCTCTCCGCTTTTCGGGAGACCTTCGGCATAGAGTGAATGTGTGGTGAGTACACAGAATAGCGTGGCAATGAGCATTTTGAATACTCTTTTGAATAGATGTGAATGATTCATAAATATAATTTTGTTGATAAATTCAATTTATAGATTGAGCAATCCTTGTTCGCACTGAAGAGACAAAGACCCATT
>JAGBYN010000082.1 GCA_017628775.1 Bacteroidaceae bacterium
AGGCTATCTTCCCACCATGGTATTTCAATGTTGAACGTACTCTTTATTTTTGATTTATCAAGTACGGAGTAATTGGGGCGTTTTGCTGGAGTGGGGTAGGCTTCGGTGGGGATGGGGTTGACCACGCACGTGTTAATGCCTGCTATGCGATGAATGGCTTTCGCGAAGTCAAACCACGACGTGGCTCCCTCGTTCGAATAATGATACACGCCCGGTATGATGCCTTTTTCAAGAATGGTTAATATGGCCTTAGCTAAGTCGCGTGCGTAGGTGGGGGTTCCGATTTGGTCGATAACGACGTTCAGGTTTTCGCGTTCTTTGCCAAGGCGAAGCATTGTTTTCACGAAATTGTTTCCAAATGAAGAGTAAAGCCATGCCGTGCGTATAACCATTGCGCCAACGCATGAGCGAATGACGGCTTCCTCGCCCGCAAGTTTTGTTTTTCCGTAAATGGTTTGAGGGCTTGTTAAGTCACTTTCTTGATAGGGCGTGTACTTCTGTCCGTCAAAGACATAGTCAGTTGAGATTTGAATGATCGACCCGCCCACGTTGTCAATGGCTTCAGCTAAATAAGTAGGTGCTTTGTGGTTTAGAATTTCACAAAGTTCTTCGTCTGTTTCGGCCTTGTCAACGGCGGTGTAGGCGGCGCAATTAACGATTACGCTGATGTTGTTTCGCTCCACGAAGTCGTAAACGGCATTGCGGTCGGTGATGTCTAATTCTTCTTTATCGGTGAAGATAAAGTTGAAGTCATGGTGTGTGGCTGATGCCAAATGTTGTATTTCGCTTCCTAATTGTCCGCGACACCCTGTTATTAATATGGTCATGTTGTTAGTCAAAATCAATAGGTTCGAGTTTGTTTTGCTTGTAATAGTCGGATAATTGCCCCAGTAAGGTTGAAATGTGCTTAACGGCTTGTTGTGTGTCCGTTGATATTTCCTGTTGTTTGAGTTTGAGCATCATATAGCCATAAAGTGCGTTGAAACACACCTGGAGCTCGCTATCGTTGGCGTTTGCGCCTTTGCTTCGGAGTTCAACAATGAAGGGCAACACTTTATAGTACATTTCGCTGTAATACGGGAATTTGGGCGATTTGAGCAATTGTAGATGCAAGTCGTTGAGGTCGGCCAAAATGTTTTTATTGATTTGTAAATGTCCGCCGTTTCTCAGCCCTTCCTCCTTCATCATGTTGCAAAGGTGTGCGTACCATGAATGGAGTTCCGCGCGCGTGTTTTCGTCAATGTCAAAGCGTTTTAGATAGCCTTCGGAAAGTCTGTCAATGTCGCATTCATAAGCTCTCAGGATGTCTTCTATTTGCCACATATAAAGAAGAAATTCCGCTCTGTTCGTATTCTTTAGTTGATTGGCAATGATCATGATGGTGGTTTTGTGTAAAAAATTGGTTTTTCAAACATTTAAAATCGCTTGGAAACGTTTTTTAACGTGGTGCGTTTTTTTGCGTTTCCAAGCAATTTTGCTATAGATTAAATATTACCATTTCTTTGATGTTTCGTCCCACCATTCGGGTTGGTCCTTCAAGTACTTGGCAAACCATGCGAAGATGGCATCTTGCCATTGAAGTCTTTTGTTCCAATCGGTGATGACGTGATCTTGACCATCCACTTGTATGTACTCAACGGTTTTGCCTAAAATGCGCAATGCGGTGTAGAGTTGCTGGCTTTCAAATGGTGGCACATTGGTGTCGACCGTGCCGTGAAGCAAGAGCAATGGTGTGTTGATTTTATCTGCATTAAAAAGTGACGAATGCTTGGTGTAGAGGTCGGGGTTGTTCCATGGGAAGCTACCGTATTGTGCGATTTCGCCATATGTGTATCCCCAGTATCCGCCGCCCCAATATGAGGCGATGTTTGAGATGCCCGCGTGCGAGATGGCCGCCGCAAAAAGGTCAGTTTTGGTTTGCAGATACTGAGTCATGAAACCGCCATACGACGCTCCGATACAGCCCACTTTTTCAGTGTTGACAAAGGTGTGTTCCTTACAGAACTGCTTGGTGCCTTCAATGATGTCGTCGCTTGACCTGTCTCCCCAAGTGTTGACGTGGCGTGCGGCAAATTCTTGGCCAAAGCCAATCGCTCCGCTGGGTTGAACCACGTAAACGACGTAGCCTAACGAGGCAAACACTTGATAGGGGTAGTTAATTTCAAGCAATTTGTTTGAAGGAGTACATCCTCCATAGTAGTACACGATGAGTGGATATTTCTTTGTTTCATCAAAATTGGCGGGGAGATAGTAAAAACCGTTGATGCTATCACCTCGTGAGGATTGAAATTTCCAATCGTGGCAAGTTCCTATCGCCACATCCTTGTACATCTCGTCGAAGTTGATTTCTCCAATGCGCTTTGCCTTCGTGTCCTTATGATTCAATGCCACTTGATACATTTCGCGTGCGCGTTCTCCATTGGCCTGACCTATAATGATGGCAATGGGGTTCTTTTGTTGCGTTGCATAAGTGAATGAGGTCACATAAGTTAAGGGCAAATCAAACTTGCGCACTTCCTTGTTTTCTGGGTTTAGGCTATATATGGTGCGGTCGCATCCGTCTGACGCCGTAAAGTAAATCAAGTTGTTCACTTCATTCCATGAATAGCTGTCAACCGAGGGGTTGAAGTGAGGCAGGAGCGGTGTGGTGATTTTGGTGTTGATGTTGTAAAGGAAGAGGCGATAGTCAAAGGCATTGTGGGTTTGATTATCGCTTATTTCGCTTCCAATGCGATTAAACGCTTCGGGGCATGCCTTGATGAGCAATTGGTCCGCCTTTGGTGAGAACTTTGCCCCCGCAAGCCATGCTGTGTCGGCGATGAGGGTGTCAACCTTCAAGGTTGAGGCGTCCATTCTTAAAATAGCTTCTCTTGAGAAGGGCTTTCTTGATGGGATTTGTGAGGAAGTTGTGATCAATAAATGCTTGCCGTCGTTTGAAATGTCGGCGAGATAAAGACGCGTATTGCCGTACGTGAGGCGTTGCATGCTGCGTGTCTTGATGTCAAACTTCCACAAGGATGTTCTGTTGCGGTGGCCCGCCATTCTATCATCGGGGTCGTGCAATTTCTTTAAAGAGCCAACAGGTTTGCTTCCCTCGTCGGTGGTTGAAAGAATCAGGTAATCCAATGTGGGCGAGAGGGTGATGTTGCCGTTAGGGATGTGGTCCGCCAATACGGTTTCTTCAAGAGTTTCGGGATTACGAAGGATTATTTTCTTATTTCCATTATCAATATAGGTGTAATAGATTAAATCTTTGTTTTCCAACCATTTATAATCAACGTATTCGTTTCGTTTTTCAAGTGTGGTGTTGGCCTTGAGGTCGGTGATGATGGTCTTGTATGTGCTTTTGCCATCAGCGTGGGTGTTTTGGTAATAGGCGATTAAGAATCGGCCTGAAGGTGATAAACGAGCCGAGTAGGTGCGTTCGCCCTCAAGCATTTCCTTCATCAGATAAGGGCGCTTGGCAGTGCTGTTAATCTCCACACCATTCAGATTCTCGCCTACAACAGAAATGTTAAACGTGTCCTTGCTGTTTTCTTGTGCCAGGCAAACAAGCTTGACATTGTGCTCGCCAGGTTTCAACGTTAAGTTTGAACCCGTAGCTCTGCCATCAACGTGCAATTTGTAGTTGGCGAGTTGCTTGATGTCTACATTGAGGTTTACATAGCGGTCGGTTCTCAGGTTGAAGCTTAACACTCTGAGCGTGTTCTTATTCTCAATGCTTTGAATCGACGTGCCTTTTGAAAGGCTGTCGGTTGCCTCTGAATTTAAAAAAGCTGATATGGCATTGTCGCTTAAAGTGGACTTAGGGTCAAATTGAGCATTGGTGTTGTTTAATGAATCAAGAACGTAGGTGTTTTGAAATGCAACGGGACCGTAAACACCCACCTTTTCAACCACAAGTGTGTCCTTCGCAAAAAGACTCATGCTGAACAAGGTGCTTAAAAGTAATAGATGTTTTTTCATCTTTATAATCTGATTTAATATTGTTTGTTGTTCTTTGATATAAATGATAAATCTTAAAGTTTAATCCATGGTTTGGGGATGATGTATGGCATCTCAATGTCGCTAAGCCATCGCATGGGGGCGATAACCGCCTTTTTGGGGTTGGGGTTTAACCATGCGCCCCACCATGAGAATGAACTGTTGCATATCACGTTGTGGCGGCAATGGCTCATGAGCATCATGTCCTGCCAGCTGTCCTTGCCTTGATTGAAGTCAATGAACGTGGCGTTGGTTATGTCAAGGTTTTCTTTCACCCAATCAATATCGTTGGAGAATATGTAAAATTTGGCTTGCGCGTCGATTGAAAGGATGTGTTTTATTGCCCTTTGGTAATACTTAAGCGTGCACACCTTGCCATATCGCTCGTAGAATTTAGGGTCCATGTAATCTCCTCTTCTTACGTGTAGCGACACCGAATGTTCGTTGGCATCAATATCCTGAAGCATTGATGTTGTGCTGCTGTTTGCCAGTTTGGGGTTGAATGTGAAGGCTTTGCGCACTTTGTCCGTCACGCCGGCAAAGAAACGCTCGGATTGGTAAAAACCCTTGAAATAGATCAGTGGATAGTGGTATTCCTTGGTGAATGCCTCCATGGTTTCAAGGTTTTGCTTTCGTTCAATGATGGTCTTGAAGAAAAGAAATTCAATCGTTTTTTTTAACCATTGTGGCAATCTTACTTCATTATCGCTTATGCCGAACACGCGTTGCAGCTCATAGCCATTGTGGGCGTTGTATTTGAGCATGTCGGTGAGGTCTATGCGTGTGTTGGGAAAGCGCTTGCGCATTTGCAAATAAAAGGCATAGATAAACATTTGGTTGCCCAAACCGCCTGTAATTTTAATCCACCTCATTTTAGTCTTTTTGTAAAAGTTCTTCAAGTGATTGACATGTTTTGATATAGCCGTCGCTGAGCAAGGCGTCGTAGTTATTGAGGCCCACAACGCGCTCATACTCTTTCTCCAAAAGTCCTGATTTATAGAGTTCGTAGAAGTATCGCCAATGTCGGCCGCCATGCTTGCCCTTGTGTTCTTCAAGCTCCTTGCCGCCTTGCACCATCTTGTCGATAAATTGCTTTTTCCCTCTGACGGTGAAGTGGTAAATCACGATGTCGCTGCTCCAAATGGCACGATGCGGGAACATCGCCACTTTGTGGTTGCCCATTGAAATCTGGATGTATCCATCTGTTCTGTGTGCCACCTTTTTGTTCTGCTTGTCGTAAATGGCGTATGGCGAGAGGTCGTATTTCTCAAAATCGCTCACGGGGAGCACGTGCTGGTTCCATTGCCAGAATGGTTTGCTGTCGTTGGGGAGCATGTTTTGCCAGGGGCATCTGATGACGTTGGCTGAAGTGCGTGAAAGTTCGTTCTTCAATGATGATGATTTTGCGTACCAAAATTCATCAGCGTCGGCGTTAATCACCCAATCGGCCTTGTATTTGTTTTTGGCCAGCATGACCATGCGGTCCACCCATCTTTTTTGCTCATAGCCCGTTGAAGGCTCTTGAATGATTTTCAAAATCCAGCCTTTTTCCTGGTATTTCTTAAGGATGTCCAGCGTCTTGTCGGTTGAATTATTGTCGGTCACGATAAAGCCATCTACGCCCATGTGCTTGTGAAACTCTATGTTTCGGCCAATCATCTGCTCTTCGTTTTTGACCAGGAGCGTCATGATTAAGCGCGGTTTTGAAGGGCGAAGAAAGAACTTTGGCAACTCAAGGAAGGCATTAACAGATTTGTGTATGTATTTGAATAACATTGCACTATGATGAAAAATGATTTTGCAAAATGTTGGCGTGGCATTGTTTATTGCCCTTTGTGTGTGATGGACTTGTGCAAGTCGTTGATGCGTTTTTCGTTGGCATTGTCTGCCGTGGTGTAGAACGTCATGTTCTTCAATTCCTGGGGCAAATATTCTTGATGCACGTAGTGGTTGGGATAGTCGTGGGGGTACTTGTAACCATCGTTGTAGCCCAACTCCTTCATCAGTTGCGTGGGTGCATTTCGGATGTGAAATGGCACGGGCAGGTTTCCGGTGTTGCGCACCACCTCAATGGCCTTGTTGATGGCGGCGTATGCCGAGTTGCTCTTGGAGCTGAGTGCGAGGTAAATGGTGGCTTCGGCAAGGGGAATGCGCCCTTCGGGCCATCCTATTTTCTCGACTGCCTCGAATGCGGCATTGGCAATGAGTAACGCGTTGGGGTTTGCCAACCCGATGTCTTCGCTAGCCGATATAACCAAGCGCCTTGCAATGAATTTAGGGTCCTCTCCGCCTTCAATCATTCTTGCCAACCAATATATGGCGGCATCGGGGTCGGATCCCCGTATGCTTTTTATGAACGCCGACACGATGTCGTAGTGTTGCTCGCCATCTTTATCAAACGCCAGGGGATTGTGCTGAAGCGATTTCAACAGCAGTTCGTCGGTGATTAGAATGTCGCCCGGGGGTTGTGCCGAAATGAGTAAATCGAGAATATTGAGGAGTTTGCGCGCATCGCCTCCGCTAAAGCGCAGCAGGGCTCCCGTTTCCTTGAGTTCAATGTGGCGCTCCTTAAGGAGAATGTCGTTGTCAATGGCATTTTGTGCAATTTCAAGAAGGTCGGCGGCAGATAGGCTATTCAGTACATACACCTGGCAACGCGACAGGAGGGGCCTGATAACCTCAAACGAGGGGTTTTCGGTGGTGGCGCCAATCAGGGTAATCGTGCCATGCTCCACGGCCGCCAGCAATGAGTCTTGTTGCGACTTGGAGAAGCGGTGGATTTCATCGATAAAGAGAATGGGGCTGTGGTTGTTTAAAAGGCGATGGTTGCGGGCATGTTCAATCACCTCGCGCACTTCCTTTACACCCGAGTTTATGGCCGAGAGTGTGTAAAAGGGAGCATCAATGGTGTTGGCAATGATGCGCGCCAATGTGGTTTTCCCAACTCCCGGAGGGCCCCATAGGATGAACGAGGAAATGCGTCCTGATGAGATCATTGTTCTCAAAAGACCTTTCTCGCCAATGATGTGCTTTTGTCCGCAATATGTGTCTAAGGTCGTAGGGCGTAAGCGTTCTGCTAATGGTTGCATGCGTGCGATTTATGGAATCTCTTAAACAATAATACCAAAACTACTTTTTCTTTCTTTGCGTGTGTGCACACTTGATGCAATTTAAGTAAAAGTGAGTTAATTACGCAAAGTTACAATTAAAGTCTGAGTTATATGGCCATGGGGTGAAAAATGTGAATTTATTCGTGCAAAATGGTGCGTTTAGAGAGATAGAGGAGTGAGCGATGTGAAAAAAGTAGATGAAAACACAACAATGCTTTGTTGTGAAAAAATTGTGATGCAAAGGTGATATGGAACTTTAACTATAAAGTTGCTATTTAGTCATGAAGTATTTTGAGGGTTTGTTGTTTGGGGTTGAGATTTATCAATAAAAATAAAGCTGGTGTGTCAAACTGGCACAACCTCTTTATTATAAAATCCCTCCTTTGCTTTACTGTAAGGATGCAAATGTAATTTTGTCATTCTGACAGTATTTCCGAATATATTCTCGGGGAGCAAAGATTTTACAAATAAAACCATACTTAATAGAAATACATTGGGTTTTGAGCGAGCTTTTTTGCTAATTCATATTTGCAGATGTTTGTATTTCATCACTTTTTACCTCAAAAATAATTATTTTGTCCCCGAAGTGTCCGGGGGACAAAAAAAGGACAAAAATACGTCCCTCGAGTGTCTGGGGCACAAACGAGAGACAGAATAGAGTTTTTGCACTTTGCTTATTCTAATTATAAAACTATCCTATTTGATTGTTGATCAGTGCGTTAGTAGGTAATTTATGCTTTAAATTATTGATTTGTATTAAATTTGCTAACATATTGACTATCAATGTGTTAACCAATTACTACTTTCCGATGCAACATGTAGAACTATTTAATTATGAGAATCTTACGCTTTAAACGGTAGAAAACCATTTCTTACTTGTTCGGCGGTAGAAAAATGGCCATTTTTGCCGTTCTAACGTTCGTTCTCAAGAGTCATGGAAAAACTAAGCTTTCCCATCCAGAAGTTCACCTCTTTTTCTATATGTAAAGGCAGTGCGAACGAGTGAGATGCCAAACTTGTTTGAGCATTTCGCAACGAGTGCAGCCTGCTTTCGCACGCAGTGCAAAGGTACGATTTTTCTGTCGTATTATCGCCAACTGTTGTCTACTAAATGCAATGAGATTTTGTATTTGTTGACAATGAGGTAATAATAGCTGCTCTCTAAGTAACTTATATCACAATGAATTAGTATCTTTGTTAAAGATATAAGATAATATTATGGCAAATCATTATAGTACATATTTTAATATTAAGCACAAAGACTTTGTAAACAAAGGTGTGTATAATGCTTTCTTGGATAAAGATTCATTGCTGCATATAGATCCTCTATTGCTAAAAGGGTGTGATATTCCCGAGTTTCAAAATGCTTATGAAGATTTTCTACAGTATTTTAGAGGCTTTGTTACATTAACAAACGCAGCTTTTAGCAAATCAAAGGAAGATCGTTTCTTCAAGGCTATGATTAAACGATATACTTTAAAAGAAATTTCCAATACAGGATTGGGCTATTCTACAAGGAATACACATGGTAGAGGCATAAGTGGCGCATTATCTATACAATTGGCTGAAAGTACATAGTCGTCCCTTAAAAAACTCTAACAATCTGATATACAATAAAAGAGATTGCTATTTGTTTGGTTATTTCTGCAGAAAGTTGTACCTTTAAGGTATAAAACTTGCAGAATTTTATGATTAAAAATAGTACATC
>JAGBYN010000083.1 GCA_017628775.1 Bacteroidaceae bacterium
TGTCTATAATATTTTAGGTGGTTATTGCGACGGGGTTCCACCTCTTCCCATTCCGAACAGAGAAGTTAAGCCCGTCATCGCCGATGGTACTGCATATTGTGGGAGAGTAGGTAACCGCCATTTTTCAGAGAGGTTCTTCAATTTGAAGAGCCTCTCTTTTTTTGGGCTTTCTTGAGGTCGTTAAGGTCTATTAGGGTCTTTAAGGTCTTTAAAGTCATTAAGGTCCTTAAGGTCGGGCAGATTACATCGGATATTCTCCCATCTCTCAACTCTCAACTCTCATCTCTAAACTCAACGGCATATGCGATTGGTGCGTCGATTGGACGACGGGCCGACACGGTGATCGGCCCCTACATGCCGGATGGATTCTCTCAACTCTCCTCTCTCAACTCTCAACTTTCCTCTCTCATCTCTCAACTTTTTTGTTCCAGAAGGCTGCGCTTTGCGCTTTCGCTTTAAATAAAAAATGGTGTGACAATCCTTGCGGTTGCCACACCATTTCTGTCTTCTTGCTCTCTCGCCTCACTGTTTTATCAAGATTGGAAAGTCCAGAATGACTGTAATACAGATCAACAGTGCTGAATAGACTTTGAAATAGAATTTAATCTTGCTTATTATTCCCTTAAATTCTTTTATATTACTTACTTTTTTGTAATTTTGCCTGTGGAACCTCATGTAGAATCTTATCTCTTGTGTATGTGCTATACGAAGGAGAAAGATAAAACCACGCCGATATTGTGTATATTATCATGATTAGATACGGGTGGGAGAGGTTTTTATTTACATAAAAGGCGTTTATCACGCTCAGTTCTTGATGTATCGAAATCTTGCAAATCTCTGATATCAAAGTCTGGAACTAAGCAACGATAGATGCCCCGGGTGTGATATATTCATTCCGCTACATGTAACATGCGTAAGTGTGTTATGTGGTCTGTGGCGTGTTTATTCATATCGGCGTGGGCTCTACGTTGTCTGTTCAACTTTGATAGGCAGTGCAAGAGCCTCGATACGTGGAATGGACAATAGCTGATTCCACGTCTTTTTTGTATCCATACGTTACTTAAACTTTATCCGATAAAGAAGCTTTGCCTTCTTATCAGAGAAGAAGGTATTAAAGTCCTTTTTTCTTCTATGAGTAACAAAACTGAAAGTAATTTGATACCTAATACGTTTAGTATGTCTAAAAGTAATCACGCAATATCCAGGTTCCTTAGAGAAGCTGTGTCACATTTTACTGTACATATTTTCGAAAGGACATGGTGTACCTATTTATTACTATCTTTAGTGTTTATAGTCATTAATTTATTGACACTAACGAATGTCTTGCCGTGGATAGATGAGGTGATGTTTTTAGATACCTCTTATAATGCAGTCTTCCACCATTCTTGGACAACAACTGCATGGTATCGTGTTGCAGGAGAATATCCTTTTTCTACCTATCCCCCAATATACCAATTCTTAGTTTCTATGTGGATGTGGTTATTTGGTTCAGATTTGTTGGTTGTTAGAAGTTTGAACCTATTAATCGTGTTCGTGTTAGGTGGACTATGTTTGCGGATGCTTAAAACAAGTGGTCTTCATTTGTCTATTTGGTTTGTTGCGATGTTTACACTTTTATTGTGGGGTACAAGTGAAATGGCATGGATGTATCGTAACGGACGACCAGATATGCTGTGCGCATTAGTTTTTGCTTTTACCACATATACTATAGAGCGATTTTTCCGTAGCAATTCTTTAAAAACTCGTCTTGCGATAGTCTTAAGCTCAGCTTTACTCGTTGGAACTGGACTTCAGACAATTCCCTATTTAGGACTATTATGGTTATTCCTTTTCCTGATATTAAGGAAGCGCAGCAAGGAAGTGTTGCGTTTGCTACTTTTGTTGGTGATAGGATTATTTCTCGGAATACTTTTTGTTGCCCTGTTCATGTATGCCCATGGTAAACTCGTTGGTTTTGCAGGCAGCATAGTGTCCTATTCAGCAACACTATCAAAAATAGCATTACAACTTCTTCCTTGGGCGGGCGAAACTTTTAATTTTTCTGCTCAGCCATTCATTCAGAAATTGCTTGAGCAAACACCCAGTTTGAGTTTTTTAGAACGCTTGTCATCAGTCGTAGAGTGCCGTAGTTTCATAATTCTTTCTATAGAAGGGCTACTCGTTTATACTCTAACTTTCAGAAAGTATTTGAAGAGTTTATTAAATGACAAAGGCTTCCTCCTGTTAGTATTTGCGATTAGTGTACCCATTATGATGAATATAGCGGGTCGTTTCGCAACATACTATTGGTGGATGGCATTTCTCCCTTTGATTATAAGTATCCTGCTTATTGTGAGTAAACAACGTTGGGCACTTATAGTGTTTAGTGTGACCACCTTGTTATTGTCTGTAGAGAGTGTCAAATTCATGTTTTCCAATAACCATAAGGATTACGAAAATTTGTGTCATTTCGTAGAGCGCCAAAATTTCAGTCCTGCGGATAAAGTCGTAGCTCCTTTTATGATGTTCTATGAGATAAAACCTCTTTGCGACACTTGCTACTTCGTTGGAATCTTTCCTACAGAATTTATAGGTCATGTTGACTATGTGATAGACGTGTCGGAGGGAGATGAGTTTGACCAACGCATTACCGCCTATGTCAGTCAATTACAGAAGGACCCCAATTTAATACTCACAAAAATAGATTCTTGTGAACATCCATCATTGTCGCTCTATAAAGTTCTTAAAATTCATGACTAAAGCTCTGTTTCAATTACTTCGTCCGCATCAATGGTTGAAGAATCTGTTTATATTTACCCCCTTATTTTTTGACCGTCATGCTACGGAGTGGGTTTACGCGTGGCCTTGTATTCAAACCTACATTGCGTTCTGTTTAATTGCCAGCGGCATCTACTGTTTCAACGATATTTACGATGCTGAAGCCGATCGTCGTCATCCAACAAAATGTATGCGTCCAATAGCAAGTGGTGCCCTCGGTGTTCAAGTTGCTTATGTGACTATGGCTGTATTATGGGGAATCGCTTTTACATTATTAGCCCTTGGAAACTTTCAGGGCGATGATACAAACATCGCTTTGATAGGCATCTTTTTGTTTTACATAGCGATGAACCTTGCCTATTGCGTGAAACTAAAACAAGTAGCCCTGCTTGATGTATTCATCATTGCTACAGGTTTTGTGTTGCGGGTCGTGGTTGGTGGTATGTCCACAGGGATTGTTTTGTCCCACTGGATCGTGCTCACTACGTTCTTGTTGGCACTCTTTCTTGCTGTAGCCAAACGACGTGATGACGTAGTTATTTATGAAGTATTTGGGGTAAAACCGCGGAGAAATATAAATCGCTATAACCTGGATTTTCTGAATCAAACTATTGGAATTTTAGGGAGTATCACCATCATGTGTTACATCCTTTATACTGTATCCGAAGAAGTGGTTGAGCGCATCGGGAGTAGTTATCTTTATGCTACCTCTCTTTTCGTGCTGGCTGGAATTTTGCGTTATATGCAACTTACCCTTGTTGACGAGAAAAGTGGCAGTCCTACAAAGGTGTTGTTGAAGGACCCCTTTATTCAACTTTGTGTTATCGGTTGGGGAGGAATGTTTGCAATTATTCTCTATATGTAATATATAAGAAACTACATGTATGAGTATTCTTGAGAATTCCCAAAATAGAGGAACCATACTCGTCGCTTTTGACTTTGACGGGACATTAACAACAAAAGACACCCTCCTTGAATTCGTACGCTTTACGCACGGCCTTCCCCGATTGATCCTTGGTGTTCTGCGCTATTCACCTTTGTTGTTGCTCATGAAGATGGGGCTCTATTCAAATGGTAAATTGAAAGAGCGAATTTTTGCCTATTTTTATGGCGGAGAATCTTACGAACAGTTTGTGCTATGGGGAAAGAATTTTTCCCTCTTGGCAGAATCTATGCAGAATATGCCTATGATTCAAAGGTTGCAGTGGCATGTTTCTAAGGGGCATACAGTGTGCATTGTCAGTGCAAGTGTTGATGAATGGGTGCGCCCCACCTGCCTAAAATTAGGGGTGGATGAGGTTATAGCTACACGTGTAGAGGTTTCTTCCGAAGGTAAACTTACGGGGCGTTTTAGTACGCCGAATTGCTATGGTGCCCAAAAGGTGGAACGTTTGCTTGAAGTCTATCCGCGGTGTAGTATAAGTTATTTATATGCTTATGGGGATAGTCAAGGAGATAAAGAATTATTAGCTTTTGCTGATGAGGGTGTTAAAATTTGTAGGACACAAACTTAAAAACTGATATTGAAGGATACTTTGTACTGTAAGAAAAGTGAATTAATGAGGGTGAAAGTTGGGTTCATTTATTTTTCAAAACCTTTATGCTGTTTTTGAACAACAAAATACTAACTTTGTATGAAATAGATGTTTCATATAAAAATCAAAAATAGCGAAGTTGGATAGTTAATAATGATAGGCACGATAGTTAATACTTTGGCAATTGTTGGTGGCAGTGTGTTTGGTGCACTGTTAAAAAAAGGGATTAAGCCTGAATTGCAAATAGCGTTGTTTAACGCCATGGGTTTTTGTGCTTTGGGATTAGGCGCAAATGCTTTTGTGCAGAACATTGGTAAGTCAACGTATCCGGTTTTGTTTATTGTAAGCCTGGCTGTGGGTTCGCTTATCGGTTATGCCTTGAAATTGACAGAAAGGTTTAACCATTTGCTAAAGATATTTGATAGAAATAAGTCAAAGAGTACTGCTCATGTGAGTTCAACTGACAGTTCTTTAAATCCTTCAATTTCAGAGAATCGATTGGCTGAGGGACTCATTACCGGTATCTTGTTGTATTGTATGGGTACGCTGTCTATGTTAGGCCCCGTGTTAAGCGCCTTGCAAAACGATAATACTTATTTATATACGAATGCGACGTTAGATTTCGTAACCTCTTCAGTCCTTGCTTCCACCTATGGCATAGGTATGATATGGGCTGCTCCGGTTTTATTTTGTTGGCAAGGTTTTTTCTATCTATTGGCGCAGTCCGCTTCAGATTTCATCAATAGTGGATTAATTGTAGAACTTTCGATTGTTGGTGGCGTACTCATTATGGCTTCAGGCTTTTCGTTATTAAGACTGAGAGATTTTCAACCATTAAATATGTTACCCTCGTTGTTGGTACCTATTTTATTTTACGCATTTGATTTTTTTAAGGGTTAAATAGATTGCCGATGCTACTGCATATTGTGGGAGAGTAGGTAACCGCCATTTTTCAGAGAGGTTCTTCAATTTGAAGGGCCTCTCTTTTTGGGCTTTTATCTGGGCTTGGTAGGGTTTTTAGGGTAATAAGGTCTTTAAAGTCTTTAAGGTCATTAAGGTCGTTTTACCGATGACTGACGGTTGAACGTTGACGTTAACTTATTACCTTCGCGTTTCTTGGCGCCTTTGAGTGAGAGAGTTGAGAGATGAGAGTTTAGAGATTAGAGGGGAGAGATTAGAGATTACTGCTAAACCTTTGAGGAGCAACGGCCTGAAGGGCCAATAAGCACCCAGCCCAGGGCAAGCGAACAACGTGAGCGACACCCTGGGTATTAACCAGAGGATGAGTCCGCTCTGAAGGAGCAAAAGCATTCAAGTTTAGGTTTTTATAATTGCTTACCCTTCCTTCCTGTGCCTTTGCCCTTCCTCTGATTTTCTTTTTTTTTTGACCACGGACAACACGGATTTCTACTCTTGCTCACGACGTGAGCCCATGCGGCTTGCAAAACGCCGAAGGTGTTTCCGCTCAATAACCCGTGGTACGGCGATGCCGCACCACGGGTCGTGCTATGTAGTGTGGATGCACCCTGAAAGGTGTGCCCCAACAAATGGATGCGACTTTGTGTGAGATATGAGCGAGTATTAGCAATAGTCGGGGCATAGCTTTTGGGGGTATCAATGGGGTGTGCATGTATCTCGGGGTATTATTCTTCTTAAACGACCAGTCTGTGTCCCAATAATTTGCTTTACAAAAAAACAGCTTTTATCATGAAATCAACTTAAAGCAACTAAGGTGCTATTTTGTAACATAATTCCCTTGATTTCAACGTATTTGTCAAATATTAAACTCGTTATAAAAAGTTTTAATTCAATAATTTGGTCAGTTTTTTTTTTTTTTAATTTGCGCCCGTTTAAAAAGTTGTATTAGTTTAATGCGATTTTATGTTTGTGACATAATCAAACATAGCACAACATAAAAACCATCTTACAGAGCGATTGTTTGTCAAGCAAAAATTATTTGCTGACCAAAAACGCGAAATATTTTAACAATAATATCTAAACCATTTAATTTCTTATGGAAACTAACACTTTAAGTACTTATGTACGTCCTGAAATTGAGGTGTGTGAAATTGAAACTTCTTCAGTGTTAGCAACTAGTGGCGATCCTTCAATTACTAATCCCTCTTTGGGTTGGGATACTGAGGATGATGATATTTCTTAATCTGCAAAACACTCTTCCTCTCTAAAATAATAGCGGAAGAGCGTTTGTGCTTAAAATTCGGTTATCAACAATCATTTAATTTTTCAACGGTATGAATAAAATTTTTAAGACCACAGCAGCTTTGCTCTCACTCTTCACTTTCGTAGCGTGTGGTGAGGACGATTCATTAGACGAAAAACCAAATCGCATTCCCGAATATGCAGTTGACCTCGGTCTCCCCAGCGGTACGCTTTGGGCTGACCGTAATGTAGGTGCAGATTCCCCTGAAGCTTACGGCGATTACTTTGCTTGGGGCGAAACGGAACCTAAGGATTATTACGCTTGGAACACTTACAAATGGTGCAACGGAAGCTCTAAAACCCAAACCAAGTATTGCAACGATAGTTCTTACGGCACTGTAGACAACAAAACTGTTCTTGATCTTGCAGACGATGCTGCTTATGTAAATATGGGTAGCGAGTGGCGCATGCCGACATTTACTGAACTGGACGAACTCTGGGACAATTGTACTTGGACCTGGACTACTCAGAACGGCGTAGAAGGTTATAAGGTGACAGGTCCTAACAACAACAGCCTTTTCCTCCCCGCTGCGGGTTATCGCGACTATAGCAGCCTTAGCAGCGCCGGTTCTTACGGCAGCTATTGGTCGAGTTCGCTCGACGACAAGAGCGAACCGGCATTCGCGTATGGGCTTTTCTTCGGCTCGGGCGGTTACGATTGGGACAGCGGAAGCCGTTACTACGGGCGGGCGGTGCGTGCTGTGGTGCGTTAGAGAATTTAAAGTGCATCCTTGCCCCCCTAAAAAAAATAGAACATCCCACGGGCAAGAATGCCAAGAACAAAAATGACAGGAATTTTAATTAGCATGTGTAACTGCTCTCACTTGCACGATCTTTCCTTCTTTACAAAAAGTAAATTTTTGACCTATACGCCTACATTTTGCACTTTAAAATGAAAAGCCCACATCCCTCATAAACACAAGGGATGTGGGCTTTTGGTATCCAGCCAATAGACCTATAGGTCTGATTTTATTGTTCACCAATCGTTGTTTCTTTAATCTTTGATTTTCTTGATTAACGTCAGTCCATCGCGTAAGGGAAAGATGAACTTTTCAACGCGTTCGTCGCGAGCAATGAGGTCGTTGAAGTTTTTGATGCCTACGGTTTGAGGATCGTTGTTGTAAGCTTCTTCTACGACGTGTCCGTCCCAGAGCGTGTTGTCTGCTAAAATATAGCCGCCTACGTTGAGGTAGCGCATGATGAGGTTGTAGTATTCGACGTATGTGCGTTTATTGGCATCGATGAAGGCCAGGTCTATTTTCAGGTTCATCGTGGGTAAAATCTTAAACACATCGCCAATAATCATGTTTATTTGAGGCGGGAAGGGTGAATTTTCTAACCACGGACGTGTGAAGTCCTCTTGCTCGTCATTGATTTCAAATGTATAGATTTGACTCCTTTCTTTCATGCCTTGAGCCATGCTTAATGCTGAATATCCTGAATACGTGCCGATCTCAACCACTGTTTTGGGGTTGATGAGCTCGGTGAGCATTTTAAGCAGAATACCTTGTGCATGGCCAGATGCCATGCGTGGGCGTATGAGGTGGATATTTGTGGCTCGATACAATTGGTGTAAGTAGGGGTGTTCAGGCGTGATGTGCTGCAAAATATATTCGTCGAGCATGACAGTCTTATTTTTTTATACGGGATTAACGAGTGCTTCTACGGCGAGCATATACGATTTGATACCAAATCCAGCAATGACGCCACGACACACTGCTGCAATCATGGATTGATGTCGGAATGATTCGCGTTGGTGTACGTTGCTCAAATGAACTTCCACAACAGGGATCTGTACAGAGGCAATGCAATCGCGCAGTGCGATGGAGGTATGTGTGTATGCCCCTGCATTGAGGATTATGCCATCGATATTTTCATGCATGGCGCGCTGTATTCTGTCGATCAGGAAGCCTTCTACATTGCTTTGGTAGTAATCCACCTCAACGTTTGTGAAGTGTTCTTTGATCATGAGCAAGGCGTGCTCCATGGTGTTTGTGCCATAGATGGAAGGCTCGCGTTGTCCTAAAAGGTTTAGGTTTGGCCCATTAATAATAAGGATTTTCTTTTGGGGTGTCTGTTCCATAGTCCAAAGTTTTTATAAAAGACGGCGGGTGAGATAGCGTATTGGCCACCAAATGCTGACGCAGCTCACAAAGAATACAGTGCCGATAATCATCAGTATATCGAGAAGTTCAACGCTCACAGGATAATAATCCAGCAAGAACGTGCCATCACCATTGTCGAAGCGCAACCACCCGAAATATTGCTGTCCGAGGCAGAGTAAACAACCCAGTACAACGCCTACTGTGGCGCCAATCAATGCAATCAAACATCCTTCTATGATGAAGATGCGTCGAATCATTGTTGGTGTGGCACCCAGGTTGTTGAGTGTAGCCATATCTTTTCGTTTATCAATAATCAACATTGACAGGCTTCCGATGATGTTGAATGTAGCTACCAAAAGGATAAATGTCAGGAAAAAGTACGACATGAGTTTTTCGATTTCCATGACATTATACACGTCAGACTGCTGTTCTGTTTGATTTTGTATGATAAAATGCTCACCAGCTATGTCTTTTAACTCACGCTGCACTTTATTGATATTTGCCTTATCGTTCAGGCGGAGTTCCAAACTGGATATTTGTCCTTCCTTTTCAAATAGACTTTGCGTAAAGTCGATGTGCGTAATGATGTAATTGTTGTCGTATTTTTCTTGATTAACGATAAAGACTTGTCCAGAAGATTTCAGGTAATCAACGTTAAAACTTTCTGTTGGGTTAGCCACGTTAATGCGTTCGCCTTGTTTGGGTGCACACATTTGAAGTACGCCAAAATCATTGGTTCCGCTGATGTATCGCGCCAGGGGTAAGCCAGCAATGCCGTAAAACGTGTCGTTGTCTTTAAGCAGCAATGTATCGCCCTGCCCACGAAGAATCGTATTTATGGGAATGGTTTGTGCAAAATTATCTTCAACGCCTTTGAGTTCCACCACCAGGGGATGTCCTTCAAAGAGAATGAGCGCATAATCCTGCAATATGTTTGATGCAGAAGCCACTTCCTGGTGTTGCCGGATTTGTAAGAGCACACTGTCGTTGTCGCTGATAAACTTACCCTTCGCAGGAATTACTTTTAATTGTGGGTCAAACGCAGTATAGAGTCCTTCAACAACTTCTCTAAATCCGTTGAACACCGATAATGTGCACACCAATGCCATTGTGGCAAGCGTTATACCGCCCATAGAGATGGACGATATAATATTTATTGCGTTATGGCTCTTTTTGGAAAAGAGGTAGCGAAGTGCCAAAAGGAAAGATAGTGACAAGGTTGAAGTGTTTTTTGGGGGGTGTTTTGGATTTACGTTTTTTGAATGAGGTGGTTTTTTTAGTGTCGTGAAAAAAATCTGCAATAGATGCTATAGGAGCAATAGATGCAATAGAAACTATAGATAGGATGGAGCTATTGCTTAACGAGCATATGAGGTCGGTGCATTGATTGGATAACGGGCCGACATTGGATTGGTGCGTTGGTTGATGCCAGGCCGATATTGGATTGGTGCGATTGGTGCGTTGGTTGATGCCGGGCCGACACGGGGATCGGCCCCTACCTATCATCTCCCCTCTCTAAACTCTCAACTCTAACCTCTAAACTCTAAACTCTCAACTCTAACCTCTCCTCTCTCAACTTTATTTTTTACGTCACTAAGTTACCACTTTACGCGTTATTATTTCGCGAGCAGTTCGTCGATGTGTTCAATATAATCTAAAGAATCGTCAACGAAGAATTTAAGTTCGGGGATGATGCGCAATTGATGGCGCACGCGGTTGCCCAATTCAAATCGGACTTGCTTGGTGTTGTTGTTGATATTGCCAACAATTTCTTCGCTACGTTCAGAAGGGAATACGCTGAGGTAAACGCGACAGATGCTCATATCGGGCGAGATACGCACGGCACTTACCGAAACGAGTACGCCTGGCATTGCTTTCGTTTGTTGTTGAAAGATATCGCATAATTCCTTTTGTATCAATCGAGAAATTTTTTGTTGTCGTGTAGTTTCCATTTGTTACAAGTTTAATTTTGAGGAAAAAAGGTTTGTAAGTAATTTATCGCCTTTAGTTTTGTGAGGCACTCATGGCCAGGGCATACACTTTGATTTTACGAATCATGGCCAACAAGCCGTTTGAGCGCGTGGGCGAGAGGTGTTCGGTGAGTCCGATTTGCTCAATGAAGTAGAAGTCGGCTTCCAAGATATCCTTTGCAGGTTGGTTGTTCACAATGCGTAAAAGCAGGTTTACAATACCTTTTACGATGAGCGCATCGCTTTCGGCTTTAAAGTGAAGTATGCCATTTTGGTTTTCGCACACCAGCCACACCCTGCTTTGGCATCCATCGATTAAGTTATCGTTGGTTTTGAATGCTTCATCAAGAGGTTCTTGTTCTTCTCCAAGGTCGATGAGTAATTGGTAACGATCCATCCAATCGTCCAATTCAATAAATTCCTCAATGACTTCATCCTGAATTTCGTTTATTGTCATAGTTTATTAGTTTTGAGTTTCTGTATTGCGTAATACTTGCATTACTGTTTGTCCAACA
>JAGBYN010000084.1 GCA_017628775.1 Bacteroidaceae bacterium
GGGCCTCAAAGCCCCCTTTTTTCGTGTCAAAAGGATCAAAAATATTGCGAAATTTGGTTTGATGTCGTTAAAATTTGGTTTGATGTAGTAAAAATTTGGTCCGACTTAGGAAAAATTTCCCGCCGAGTCGTTCGCCGAAGCTCCGATTTTGACCCCTCGAAGCCCGTTTAACTTTTTTCTATAAACTTTAACAATGTGACAAAATGATATTTTTCACTTTTTGAAAAAAAGTTGAAATTTCGCGAAAAACGGGCAAAAATTGTGACATTTTTGGAAAGTTGAGAGTTTAGAGAAATCTCTTGCAGGACATGTCCTTTGTGGATGCTCAGCAAATTTCTAACGAACAACAGCTATTAATTAATTGTAAAATAAGAGAGCAGAACTGCGATGGACGGTTCTGCTCTCTTATGATTGTTGGTTGTAGATGATTTTAGTTGATTAACGAGATAATTGAATACTGCGTGGCTGTGTTTTTTGTGTGCCATAAATTATTCTTTCACCTCTGTGAAATCAACGTATTCGCCTTCGTGCTTTTCGAAAATCTTAGCGCGTCGTTGTCGGCTGTTAGGCTTTGATTTTCGTTGTGTGTGCGCGGTGTTATCTTTCTGTGTGTTGTCTTGTTGTTGTGTGTGTTGCTTTTTATTCTTGGTGCCAATTCCAAATGTTTTGCGTATAAAGTTGAGCAAAATCATAGGGGCAATGAGTATGAATACGAATGCGAGCAACCCCAACATGATGAGACATCCGAATATATGCATAATGTATTAAGGTGGATTCTATAAATTAGTAGTTTTGTTAAGCCGTTTTGTTGCGTGTCTGTTATTGTGGGTTAGTTCTTTGCGATATTGGCCACCAACGAGGTGATGATGTATAGCGGGATGATGAAAGCAAAGCCAGTCCATCCTAAGGTTAATAAACTGATGGCGCTTACAACGATAAAACCATAACGAAGTTTATTGTCGCTGAGGGCATACGTCTTGAATTTAAGTGCAAACATGGGAATGTCGGCTACGAGGATCCAGGCTGAGGCGATGATACCCACGAATAATATGTAGGCAGCCCATGCGGTTTCTGCAAACCAAGTATTGGCACCCACGGCCAAGGCGCTCCAGAATAAGGCATTGGCAGGTGTGGGGAGTCCGAAGAATGTAGTCGTTTGGCGTTCATCAAGATTAAACTTAGCCAATCTCACTGCCGAGAATGCTGCAATGATAAAGGCTGTGTAGGGCAGGATGGTGTTGATGGTTTCGTTGGTCGTGATGGCGGGTGACAATTTCAATAAAGAATACACCACGGCAGCAGGAGCAAATCCAAAAGAGATGCAATCAGCCAAAGAGTCCAGTTCCTTGCCAATGGCTGATGATACATGAAGCAGGCGTGCGGCGAAGCCGTCAAAGAAATCAAATGTAGCGCCAAGAATGATGAATGCTAATGCTACGTTGAAGTTCCCGTTAAGGGCATATTGTGTTGCAACACAACCGCATACGAGGTTGCAGCAAGTAATGGTGTTGGGAATGTGTTTTTTCATGATTCAAATGCAAAAAATAATGAAAATGGATGAGTAGGGCAGGAGTTTGTTTGTGTTTGCCCTGCGTATTGGTCTATTGATTTGATTTTTTATGACGAATCAAATATGGACCGAAAAAGTCAAACGAGTAAACGAGTAAACGGGCTGCTTGTCAACGCGCTGTGTTTACTGGTTTACTCGTTTATTTGGTTTATGGGAGTTCTGCAATAACGGTTTGGTTACCTGTGGTGCGTTGGCCTACTTCGCAAAGCACCTTAGTGCCCAATGGTAAGTAAACGTCAACGCGTGAACCAAACTTGATAAATCCTAAGTGTTCGTCGATGACGCAATCTTCGCCTTCTTTAGCATAGGTGACGATGCGGCGTGCCACGGCACCTGCGATTTGTCTTACCAACACTTCTTCGCCCTCTGGGGTTTCGATAACAATGGTTGAGCGTTCATTCTCAGTACTTGCTTTGGGTAACCATGCTTTGTAGAAATTGCCGTTGTGGTGGCGCACCATTTTGACGATACCTTCTACAGGGAACCAGTTCGCGTGAACGTTGGTTACACTCATGAAGATAGAAATCATCAAGCGGCGGTCATGGAAGTATTCGTTTTCCTCTACTTCTTCAATCACTACGATCTTACCATCGGCTGATGCCACAACTGTCTTTTCGGTTTCTCCTTCATAGTGACGAAGGGGACAACGGAAAAAGTTGATGATAATCCCATAAATTAAGGTGGTTACGGCAGCGACCATCCAGAATAAAATCATGCAATGATCCTTGCAAATGTAGTAGAGCGCTCCATTAAGCAACAAGTAAACCGCACCGCCAAGGATGAGGGTTTCATTACCTTCGTGGTGAAGTCGAATGTTCTTTATTTTACGAATTCTTTTTCCCATGTTTGCTTTAAATAGGTACTTACCGTTTGGACATAATACTGAAAAGTGCCACAAAGTTAGCAAATGTTTTTCTTGTGACCAAATTTTTAGTTGTTTTAGCGCCTTTTTTGAATAAATCTTAAAATAATACGTTAAAACGAAACCACAAGATGCCCGGGGATGTTTTTTTGTTGAACATATCTCATGGTTAAAATAACAGAAGAAATGGTCGGTATAGAGCAGAAGTTCTATGCTGACCATTTCTTTAGAGGTTGAGTTGCATTCGTTTATAAAGTCAGTGAAACTGTATGCTCTCGTTTTTGTATTATCTGTGAGTTATTCAGTCTGTTCGCGAATAAATTTGTAATTTTGTTCGGTTAACTGGTGTTAGGATGATTGATAAACAGGAAAGACGCAATGTTTGCAAGTCCTTATAACCTTGCACACCTATATTTATAAAATATTATGTCTGTATCTACAAAACAACGTTTAGCTTCGCTTGATGCCCTGCGTGGGTTTGATCTGTTTGTGTTAGTGGCTCTTGGTCCTTTGGTTATGACTGTATCCGATGCTGTGGCGTGGGATGGTTTGTCGCCATTACGTAAAGCTTTTACTCATGTCGCATGGGAAGGTTTTGCGTTTTGGGATTTGGTGATGCCCTTGTTCGTCTTTATGGCAGGTGCGAGTATTCCTTTTGCATTATCCAACTACGTGGGTGGTGCTAAGCGCGGTATGTTTTTGTTGCGCCTGTTGAAGCGTGTTGCTTTGTTGTGGCTGTTGGGTATGGTGGTGCAAGGTAATTTATTGGGGTTTGATCCCTCGCGCCTTTATCTCTATACCAATACCCTGCAGGCCATTGCGTCGGGTTATTTGATTGCAGCCTTAACCTTTACAACCTTCAGGTGGAAAGGTCAATTGCTGGTCTGCGTGGCTTTGTTGCTGGCCTATTGGGGTTTGATGGAATGGGTGCGCGTAGATGGTTTTGGGGGCGGTAGTTACGAACAGACCACAAACCTGGCGGAGTGGGTTGATCGCACTGTGCTCGGTCGTTTCCGTGATGCTGCGCAGGTGGGTGGTGATGGGCGAGTGGTCTTTGCGCCTTGGTATCATTACACTTGGATTCTTTCAACGCTAAACTTCGGCGCCACTGCGCTCACAGGTGTTTTTGCAGGGTTGATAGCCCGCAATGCTTGGGGTGGCATGCTGAAGGTTCTGGCGTATGCTGGATTTGGGGTTGCCATGCTTGCCTTGGGTTTGGTTTGGGGTGAAGCGATGCCTATTATCAAAACAATTTGGACCAGTTCAATGGTGTTGTTTAGTAGTGGTCTTTGTTTCTTGTTGATGGGGCTATTTTTCTTTATTTACGATGTGTGTCACCTCAGTTTGGGTTTGAATTTCTTGAAAGTTTATGGCATGAATTCCATCGTGGCTTATGTTATTTCTGAAGTTGTGAATTTCCGTTGTATGGCCCACTCCGTGTTTTGGGGCTTGGAGCAGTACTTGGGGGCCTATTACCCTTGCTTGTTGACGTTCTGCCAAATTCTTATAGTCTTTACCATTCTTCGCCTTATGTATAAAAACGAAGTATTCGTTAAGGTGTGATAGATACGGGGCAATGTTGTCGCTTGCTGAAACGCTTCTTCTTTTTAATCTTGTCTATAACTTTGTGGCCAGACCCTACTTTGGTAGATAAACTGCTCATAACGATTATTCCGTTTAGCCCACCTTTTATCCTCAAATAAAAAATGAGGGTGAAAGGTGGGCTGTGTCTTTTGAATGAACGTGATGGGGCTAACGGTGGGTATTGTTTATGCGGTAATGGTAGATGGCTGTTTTTTTTGAGTAGAATTTAAAATGAAATGTTAAATCATTTGATAGAATGTAAAATACTTGGTAAATTTGCAACTTCCAAGGTATGCCTTGTTGATTTTAGGTACTTTAGATGAAATAATATTATTCATTTTATAACTTAACTTTATGAGAAATTTAAAAAGTTTTTGGCTTTTGCTTGTGTTGGCTGTGTTAGGCTCTTCAAGTGCTGTGGCTCAGTTGACACAAGGCAAGGTTTACAACTTCAAGAATGTGGGCTACCAGAAGTCGCTTGCAGCATGGAGTTTTACTCAAGTTGGCCATGCCATCACAGATGATGCTAATAAAGCTCAGCATTGGTA
>JAGBYN010000085.1 GCA_017628775.1 Bacteroidaceae bacterium
GGAACGTTTAACGTTGAAAGTTTAACGTTGAGGGTTTAACGATGTTCGGAGGTTCTGAAGTTCTGAAGTTCTGAGGTAATGTGGCGTTTTGCATTATGACCGTCCGAATCGCCCTCCCGATTGTCGCTTTTCCGATAAGGCACATAATTTTTCGGACAAGGCACATAATTTTTCGGACAAGGCACATAATTTTTCTGAGAATAGGTCTCGTTTTTCTCCTGCCAGAATCCCTATTTCTTAGGACTGCTTAGGGGTGGATTCGTGGTTCCCTTTTTTTATTAAACCACGAATGGCACGAATGGACACGAACCGAAGGTCGCGCAAGTCAATACCTGCGGGACTTTTGCACATTTGCACCAGTTTTGATTTCACGCAAAGACGCGAAGAAATGCAAGACTTCATGTGCTTTTGTGCTTATGTCAAAATACTGAACTGCAATAAAAAAATCCCGAACAAGGGGGAGGCTTGTCGGGATTTCCTTTTTTATCAGTCGGCTCTTTTTAGGTCAAAGTACATCAAGCGCGTAGCTACTTGTTGCTCAATAGGAATATCATAATACGCTCGTTCCTCAGCTTCATCTGTATGAAGAAATCTGAAATGGTTGCGCTCATAAAAATGAAGTGTACGAGGATTGTTGTAGGCATCAACTACAAGGAAACGACACCCCGTTTTGTTGTCTTCATGCCGGAACCAGTCTTTGATGAATTGTATCAACTGACTGCCGATATTCATCCCTTGAAAATCTTGATTAACTCCAATTCTTCCGATGAGTGTAGCGGGATAACTACGACCTCGCTTAGGATTATCAATAGGACGGTTTAGGCGATTGCGCGTTGTCTTGTCTAAATGCAGTGTTTTGATACTGTCATTGGCAAGTGTAAAGAGTGCCACCACACGGTGAGGTTTCTGTTCGGTAATCCAGCAATACGTTTTTCCCATGAACTCTGCCGCATATCGTTCGGCGTCGTTATAGAAAAAGTCGTCAAGATCAGCGTCCCCGCAGGTGAACGACAAGCAGCGCTCCCTTACTTCGCTATTGTATGGGAGCATTACGCACTGATCAAATAACGAAAGCATCTGCATCACACGTTTAGAATGTAAAGCTCTTGGATTTTTCGAATACCTTCTGTAAACGCTCTATCGTCCTTGCAGACAATGCTGGCGTAGCCTGATTCTTGTTGTTGTCAGCTTCTGCCACAAAGTTAGCGGCTGTTTGTCCTGTCAAAATAGGAATGGATTTTATAGAGATTGCCATACTTTTCTTTTTTTGTTACACGTTGCAAAGGTACGCAATTTATTCTAATATCGAGATATTGACTCTTGGGATTTTGTTAGGTGGGGGCTTCGGACGTTTTTAGACAGAAGAACAGAAGAGCACGAATCTTCACAAATACCTTCGGTAGGATATTGCCCAGATGGGTTACTCTCTACTCACCACTCACTGCCTCTTCTTTTCTATTATCAACGTCTGTTCTTATAACTTCCTTATATATTAATAAATGTATACCCCGTGACATATAAAGGGAGTCTGCATCTACGCCTATGACAGCTGGAGTCCGAACTACAAGGTCTCATAGAGATTTTATTCCGCCTTTGGTATTTTTCGTACCAAAGCCTGGTACAAAAAGTACCAGTACTGGTACAAAGAATACCAAGCCTTGGTACGAAAAATAGAATACTCATACTTTTCCTTACTATCCTTCGGGGATTTACGATATGGGAAAGGCCTTTCGTTTTCAGCCACCAATGGGCACGAACCATAGACCGTACCTATCAATACGTTCTACTTGGAATTGCTGCGCAGGGCATTGACTTGCGCGGCCTTTGGTTCGTATCGATTTGTGTGGATTCGTAGTTTCCCCTTTTTATTCGTGGCGAAAAGTTATTAACGAAATGGTGTTCAGCAAATAAAATTCTCGGACTTTTTGTAGGGCATTTCCAAAAAATAGCGCTACTTTTGTCAGCGATATTCAAACTGAAGTTTTCAGAAATTCACCTCACTCACAATTAAAGTTTCACTTTGCAAAAAAACAACACGATTATGGAAGAACAAATTATTCAGATAGCAGAACGCTTGCGCGGTCTTCGTGACGCCCTCGACCTTACGATTGACGATGTTATTTGCGAGTGTGGCATTTCACGCGAGGAATATGAAAAGGCCGAAAGTGGCAGTGCGGACATCTCTGTAGGTATGTTGCAGAAGATTTCGCGCCAGTACAACATCCCTCTCGACACCCTCATGTTTGGCGAAGAACCCAAGATGAGCACGTATTTCTTGACGCGTGCGGGAAAGGGCACGAGCATTGAGCGCTCGAAGGCTTACAAATATCAGGCTCTTGCGGCGGGTTTCCGCGATCGCATTGCCGATCCCTTTATTGTGACGATCGAACCCAAACCTGCTGACCAACCGTTCCACTTGAACACACACGCCGGTCAGGAATTTAACCTCGTTATTGAGGGTAGTATGGAAATTAGTATTGGTGATAAAGTGCTCACGCTCAACGTGGGCGACAGCATCTACTTCAACGCCCAACTACCTCACGGCATGCGTGCCCTAAACGACAAACCCATGAAACTACTCGCCGTCATCATGTAACGGCGGGAGAATTTCGTTTTGAATTCGACTGTCACGATGATACACAGATTTCTGAACCAAACTACTTTTACTTCTCAAGAAGATTTCAAACAAAACTTCCGCATCAACGTACCCGACAACTTCAACTTCGGCTACGACATCGTTGATGCTTGGGCTGAAAAAGATCCCAACAAATTAGCCATGCTTTGGACAAACGATAAGGGCGAAGAGCGCCGCTTTACGTTTGCTGACATGAAACACTACACCGACCAGACGGCCTCTTACTTCCAGCAACTCGGAATTGGCAAGGGCGACAAGGTAATGCTTATCCTCAAGCGCAGAGCCGAATTTTGGTTCTCTACCGTTGCCCTGACAAAATTAGGAGCCGTAGTCATTCCCGCAACCCACCTGCTGACGAAGAAAGATATTGTCTATCGTTGCAACGCTGCCGACATCAAGATGATTGTCTGTGCGGGCGAATACATTATCCTCGACCACATCCTTCAGGCGCGCCCCGAATGTCCCACGCTGAAACACATTTCGAGCATCGGACCCGCTTTGCCCGAGGGCGTTGAAGACTTCCAGGCGGGCATTCGCACAGCCCCGACGTTTGTGCGCCCTGCCGAGGGCAACACGAATGATGACACGATGATCATCTACTTTACCAGCGGCACTTCGGGACAACCAAAAATGGTGGCACACGACTTTACGTATCCCTTGGGGTTAATCTGTGTGGCGCACTTCTGGCATAATCTCAAGCCTAATAGTCTTCACCTCACCATTGCCGACACGGGTTGGGGAAAAGCCGCTTGGGGAAAGATTTATGGCCAATGGATTAGTGGCGCAACGGTATTCGTGTACGACCACGAGAAGTTTACGCCCGCCGACATCCTTCAGAAAATTCAGGACTACAAGATTACGTCGCTCTGCGCGCCGCCCACCATCTTCCGCTTCTTGATTCATGAAGACTTAACCCGCTTCGACCTCTCCGCCCTCGAATATTGTACGATTGCCGGCGAAGCCCTGAACCCCGCCGTCTTTGACACCTTCAAGGAACTCACGGGCATCTCACTCATGGAGGGTTTTGGACAAACGGAAACGACGCTCACCATTGGCAACATGCCCTGGACAACGCCCAAACCCGGAAGTATGGGGCTTCCCAACCCGCAGTATGACGTGGATCTCATTGATGCCGACGGACGTTCGGTAGAAGCGGGTGAACAGGGTCAAATCGTGGTGAGGTTTGGCACAAAGAAACCCGTCGGCCTCTTCCAGGGGTACTACCGCGACCCCGAGCGCACGGCTGAAGTGCTTCACGATGGTGTTTACTACACGGGCGACGTAGCGTGGAAGGATGAAGATGGCTACTACTGGTTTGTGGGTCGCGCTGACGACGTCATCAAGAGTTCGGGTTACCGCATTGGTCCCTTCGAAGTGGAAAGTGCGCTGATGACCCACCCTGCCGTTCTCGAATGCGCCATAACGGGTGTGCCCGATGAGGTGCGCGGGCAGGTGGTTAAGGCTACGATTATTCTCACGAAGGAATATAAGGAGAAGGCTTCGCCAGAACTGATTAAGGAACTCCAGGACCACGTGAAGCGCATCACTGCGCCTTACAAATATCCCCGAGTCATTGAGTTTGTAGACGAACTTCCGAAGACCATAAGCGGAAAAATTCGCCGCACGGAGATTCGCAAGAAAGACTAAGAGAGACCACTTCACCCCTTAGTTATACAAAAATATTGCTGTCCGGTAAACGCATCTAACTCTATGAATATAAAGATGTTTGAATGGTATAAGCCCCACAGCTTGGACGATTCCCCTGAAAGGGGATAAAGCCATTAGCCCAGGGCAACGCCCTGGGTGTTGTTGCAGTCGAGA
>JAGBYN010000086.1 GCA_017628775.1 Bacteroidaceae bacterium
AAAGAAAGTCCTTTTCACGACCCGTTCGATTAATAACAAAATCTTTCTAAACAGATAAAGACATGAAAATACTTTTGCTCGGTAGCGGTGGCCGCGAACACGCATTGGCATGGAAGATTGCACAAAGCAATAAGGTTGAAAAATTATTTATTGCGCCAGGCAATGCAGGAACATCGCAGGTTGGCGAAAACGTACCTTCATTGAAGGCTGATGATTTTGACGGCATTGCTCAGTTTGTCACGGCTCAAGGCGTGGACATGGTTGTTGTTGGTCCTGAAGATCCATTGGTAAAGGGTATTTACGACTATTTCTTAGCCAATGATGCCATCAAGCACATCCCCGTTATTGGTCCTTCAAAGGCTGGTGCTGTTTTGGAAGGTTCAAAGGACTTTGCCAAGGCATTTATGATGCGCCACAATATCCCTACTGCTGCTTATGCCACATTTGACGGCACACAGGTGGAAGAAGGTTGCCGATTCCTTGAAACCCTTCAAGCCCCATACGTATTGAAGGCCGATGGTCTTTGCGCTGGTAAGGGCGTGCTCATTGTCCCCACCCTTGAACAAGCGAAACAAGAATTGCGCGACATGCTTGGCGGTATGTTTGGCAATGCCTCTTCACGCGTGGTGATTGAAGAATTCCTTTCAGGCATTGAATGTTCTGTATTCGTACTTACCGACGGCAAAAACTACAAGATTCTTCCTGAAGCGAAGGATTACAAGCGTATTGGCGAAGGCGACACAGGCTTAAACACCGGCGGCATGGGTTCTGTAACTCCTGTTCCTTTCGCTACGAAGGAATGGATGAAGAAGGTGGACGATGAAATCATTCGCCCCACGGTTGAAGGTTTGGCGCAGGAAGGTATCGTTTATAAAGGCTTTATCTTCTTTGGTTTGATTAACTGCGATGGGCAACCTAATGTTATTGAATACAACTGCCGCATGGGCGACCCAGAAACCGAAAGCGTGATGCTTCGATTGAAGTCAGACCTCGTGGATCTCTTTGAAGGTGTAGCA
Organism: Bacteroidaceae bacterium; assembly: GCA_017628775.1. Next base: position 1,017 of record JAGBYN010000086.1, read on the forward strand.
GCCGGTAATCTGGAGAGCAAGACCATTGAATTTGACGAACGTGCCGCAGTGTGCGTGATGTGCGTGAGCGGGGGTTATCCTCAAGATTACGAAAAGGGCTTTGCCATTACGGGCGCTGACGTTGAAGGTAGCGTTGTGTTCCACGCAGGAACAGCTATGAAGGACGGTCAGCTCGTTACAGCGGGTGGTCGTGTCATTGCCGTGAGCTCATACGGCAAGGATAAGGCTGAAGCATTAGCGAAGTCCATGAAGGGCGCGGAACAAATCCAATATCAAGGCAAATACTACCGCCGCGATATCGGACAGGACCTTTAGTATGGGGCGTTCAACGTAACGTTGAGCATTACCCAATAAATCGCATTTCTGAACTCTATACGTAAACATTGTGCGTAGATTAATCGCAACAAGCCCCTTAACGCTCCCACTATGCTTGATATTGGGAACGGCAATATGGATACTCCCCGAAGTAGGCAACCTCCTACTTTGGGGAGGTTGGTTTGTGGCCATACTCATGGTGCTGATTTGGACGGAGTTAAACAACCGACTGAGTTTATTGCGCGAACGCTCTCAAATGTTGGGAATTTGCGCCTTCACAAGCAGTTTGGTCATGCCAGCTTTTCTGGAGTGGCACACAATAAGCATGGCGCCATTATTGCTCTTAGGCAGCTTCGCGTGTTTCTTTTGTGCCATTGAATCGAAAAAAACAGAAGGGTATGTGTTCTACACGTACCTACTGTTGACCACAACGATTTTATGCGTACCCCAACTGATTTGGCTCTTGCCGCTCTATGCCTGGATGACGGGCATGACCTTGCGCACGTTCAGGGCTTCGAATGTATCAGCCTCATGTTTGGGGGTGTTGTTTCCCATCATTATCCATGGCATCTATGTATTTTACGATAAAGGGGGACTTGATATCCAAGACTTCTACACAACACTGTTCCAACAAAGCGTTCATGTTGATTTAAGTTATTGGACGGAAGTAAGTCAAACACAGATTGAGAACCTCACACCCAGCGATTGGCAATTCTTGAGTACCTCGGCAGGACTGTTCTTCATGAGTGTCGTAAGTGTGATGCATTTTCAGCATACCTCGCTCAACGACCGATACCATGTGCGCCAAGCCTATCAAATGCTCTTTGTGGTGGTGGTGACACTTTGGGTGTGCCTCATACTCTTCAGTCAGCAACGCCAGACTTTATTGATGCTTTTGTTGTTTGTCAACGCCCCCTTTTTAGCACACTACTTCACCTTAGCAAGGGGCAGATGGGCTGACATTGTGTTTATATTGGGCTTTGTGGGGCTTGTCTTGACCTTGATTTTTAATTACAATACAGAATGGATTTTATCATTGATATTCTCATAGAGTGGGGTTTGATTGGCATGTTTGTCTCAGCCTTCATGGCTGGAAGTGTCATTCCCATTTCGTCGGAAGCTGTCATGCTCACACTTCTCGCAGCAGGCGTTAATCCTTGGCTTTTATTTGTATATGCATCCATCGGCAATATCCTTGGCGGCATGTTCAATTACTTTTTGGGTTCGCTGGGTAAGGAGGAATGGATTCAGAAATGGACGAAGGTGCCTCCAAAGAAGTTAAATCGCGGATTGAAATACGTGCGCCGTTATGGAGCGTGGGCAGGCTTCCTGTCGTGGGTACCGCTCTTTGGTGAAGTCATCACAGTGGCTTTAGGATTTATGCGCGTCAATTTCTGGGCCTCGTTCATCACGGTATCCATTGGCAAAGCCATACGTTACTATCTCATCATGCTCCTCGTTTGCGAGGCCTTCAGCATGTAGATTCACTGCGCATTTAAAAACTCAAAAAAACTTTCTCCCTACCCTACCTCAAATGTCATCTACTGTCAGAAATATCTTTTTCCTCTTTGGCGTTGTCAGCATCATGCTCATGATTTTCGGCTTTGACCTTTCTATAGAGGCCATAACGGATAATCTTTTAAGAGCAGGATGGTGGTTTGTTTGGGCCTGTGTGTTGTGGGTGGTGGTCTATATGATTAATACCATCAGCTGGCACACCATCATTCACGATGGCACCACGCAATCGCGTGTGTCCTACTGGCGCATTTTCAAATTTACGGTTTCGGGCTTTGCGCTCAATGCTGTGACGCCTGTAGGATTAATGGGGGGCGAACCTTACCGCATCATGGAACTTAAAGAATATGTGGGGGTGGAAAAGGCTACATCAAGTACCTTACTCTATACCATGATGCACATTTTTTCACACTTCTGGTTCTGGCTCTTCTCCGTAGTACTTTATATTATTATTTACGGCAGTACATTAAACTTGGGCATGGGCGCCTTACTGCTCACGACGGTTGTCGTGTGCACCACGGCCATTTATTTCTTCATGAAAGGCTACCGTTCAGGCTTTACCTATTCAGCCTTACGCACCTTGTCGCGTTTACCGCTTGTGGGGAAGTGGGCAAACCGCCTTTGCACCGAGAAAAGGGACTCGCTCCAGCAGATCGACCAACAAATAGCCATGCTGCATCAAGCGCGACGCACAACGTTCTACACGGCCTTGGGCTGTGAATTTTTCGCAAGGGTCTTGTCCAGCGTGGAGCTAATGATTTTCCTTCATCTGTTTGGCATTCATGCCTCACTTTGGGATGCGGTGCTGATGTTAGGATTCACCTCACTTTTCGCCAATGCTCTGTTTTTCCTGCCAATGCAGTTGGGAGCACGAGAGGGCGGCTTTGCCATGGCAGCAAGCGGACTGTCGCTAACGGCGGGCATCGGTGTGTCAATGGCTCTGCTCATACGATTGCGCGAATTGGCATGCATCGCCCTTGGTTTAATCCTCATTAAAATTGGTAATAAGAGCCTATAAAGTGTTACTTTTTACGGTTCTTTGCGTTAAATAATGTAATTCGCAAGGGTCATATTTTTAAGTTTTATACCTTTGTGCAGTTATAACTATAATACAAAAAGATTATGCAATCAGCAAATGGTAAATTAGCAGTACTCAGCGTTGGATTGGGTGCCGTTACAACTACATTTATAACAGGTACGCTCATGTACCGCAAAGGACTTACCGTGCCTGGAGGTTCTGTTATTGAAATGGCAAAGATTCGTGTAGGACGCGGAAAAGAGAAAGCCTACAAGAAAATTAAAGATATCGTGCCCGTAGCACCTATGGATAGTCTGGAATTTGCAGCATGGGATATTTTTGAAGAAAACGCCTACCTCGCTGCTGTTCATGCCGATGTGCTTAAACAAAAAGACATTGACCCCGTACGTGAAGAGCTGGAAGCCATCAAACCCATGAAGGCGGCATTCGATAAGAATTTCGTGACCCGACTTCAAGGCGACCATGTGAAACAAGGCACACGATGGGAATTGGTGGAACAACTCAGAGCAGACATCAGAAACTTTAAAGCCGAAAGGGGATGCAACCGTGCCGTGGTGATCTGGGCGGCTTCAACTGAAAAATATATTCCCTACAATGAGGCTGTTCACAAGAACCTGGCTGACCTTGAAGCAGCGATGAAGGCGGATGATTGCGTGAATATTTCCCCTTCAATGTGTTATGCCTATGCAGCAATCGCAGAAGGCGCACCTTTCGTAATGGGTGCACCCAACCTCTGCATCGATATCCCAGCGATGTGGGATTTTGCAAAACAACAAAATGTACCTATTGCTGGTAAGGACTTTAAAACAGGGCAGACATTGATGAAAACCGTGCTCTCGCCTATGTTGCGCACACGATGCCTGGGCTTGTCGGGATGGTTCTCTACAAACATCTTAGGCAACCGCGACGGCGAAGTGCTTGATGCCCCAGAAAACTTCAAAACGAAAGAAGTGTCGAAACTCGGCGTTATCGATACCATCCTTAAGGCAGAAGAACAACCCGAACTTTATGGCGACATCTTCCACAAAGTACGCATCAACTACTACCCACCACGCGGTGACGCTAAGGAGGGATGGGACAACCTGGATATCTTTGGATGGATGGGCAAAGACTATGGCATGCAAATCAAGGTGGACTTCCTTTGCCGCGATAGTATCCTGGCTGCACCGCTGATGTTGGACCTCGTGTTATGCGCTGACTTGGCACAACGCGCTGGATGGAGCGGCATACAAACATGGATGAGCTTCTACCTCAAGAGTCCTATGCACAACTATGTGGAACGTGAAGAACCTATTCATGACCTTTTCCAACAGTACATCATGCTTAAAAATGCCATCAGAACCATGGGTGGCTATGAAGCTGACGAAGAATTAGACTAACAACAACACAAAAAAAATTAAGGAATTAGCAAAGAGGATTTGCATACTCACTCCTCTTTACTAATTCCTAACCTTTTCATAACCACCATGCGTATATTTTTCTCCTTATTTTTATTGTTGTGCACCCTAAGTAGTGTGGCACAAAAAATAACGGGCATCGTCACTGATGCGCGAACAGGAGAACCATTGCCTTTTGTAAATGTCTATTACAAAGGTGGCAAAATCGGGGTGCAAACCAATGAACAAGGTAACTATTCCATCACCTACCATCCGCAGGAGTTGTTCTTCTCATGCGTGGGCTACGAAACACAACGTTTCACCCCTAAACGGGCAAGGACATTTAACGTAATGCTGCAACAATCGGACATGGAATTGGGGACAGCCGTTGTGACGGGGCAAAAAAAGAAATACAGCCGAAAAAACAATCCTGCTGTAGAATTAATGAAAAAGGTGATTGAACGTAAAAACACCAAACACCTCAACACCAATGATTACTACTCATTTGAACGCTACAACAAACTGATCCTATCCATCAATAACATCAGCGACTCCGTACGCAATTGGAAACTGGCAGAGAAATATCCTTTCCTCTACAACCACGTGGAGACGTGTAACTACACCGGGAAACGCATCCTGCCCATTTCAGTGGACGAGCAGGTGGAACGAGAGATTTACCGCAAAGCGACAAACACACAAAAAGTGATCGTGATGGGCAAACGCACCAACGGCATCAACGATATCTTTACAACTGGCGACATTTTCAACACCTTACTTCAAGAATGCTTTACACAGGTGGATATCAACGAAGATAAGGTGAGATTACTGCAATACCCCTTTATCAGTCCGCTATCAACCAACCACGCCATTGGTTTTTACCGCTATTTCCTGCAAGACACGCTGATGGTGGAAGGACAGAAATGCATTGACGTGGCCTTCACACCAAACAACCCACAGGACTTTGGCTTTTCAGGACATCTTTACGTGATGGCCGACTCAACATACCGCGTACATCGGGCTGACCTGACGATACCGAAACGCTCCGATGTTAATTTCGTGGAATCCATGCGCATCATTCAGAATTTCAAAAATCTACCTTCGGGCGAGCAAGTACTCTCTGCCGACCACATGATTTTGGAATTGAGTTTAATTGAAGGCACACAGAGTATGCAGGTGAAACGTGCCACGAACTACAGCAATTACTCGCTGGCACATATCGATGACGCTCAGTTTGATTTTCCAACAGACACACGCATAGAACCAAGCGCCAACCTGAGAAATACTGAATTCTGGGCACAACACCGTATGGAAACACTGACGGACTCTGAAGAAAACATGCAATCGTTTGTGCAACAAATGCAGGAAATAAAGGGATTCAAGGCGGTTTTATGGGTTCTTAAAGCGTTTGTGGAGAACTTCGTGGAAACAAGCACAAACCCCGAAAAACCTTCAAAGATCGATATCGGACCTGTGAATACAATCTTCTCACAAAACTTCGTTGAAGGTTATCGCTTAAGGGCATCGCTACAAACCACCGCCGCACTGCATCCACAGTTGTTCTTCAAAGGTTATGGCGCCTATGGCAAGAAGGACCATAAATGGAAAGGAAGTGGGGAATTTACATACTCGTTTAAACCATTGGAACGCTTACCGCATGAGTTTCCCATGCATAAGGTGTCATTGACCTTATACGACGATGTGGTGTCGCCCTCCGATAAGTTTATGACGACGGATAAGGATAATGTATTTACCTCATTTAAATGGACACCCGTAGAACACATGCTCTACACCCGCTTTGCACGACTTGCCTATACCCGAGAAACAGAAAAGGGATTGGGCCTAACCGTCCAAGCTAAAGTGCAAAGAGAAAAACCGACGGCAGAGTTGTTCTACCAACCGCTAAGCGTTGGCGCAACACCAACAAACGACCGAGCACAAGATATTGCAAAAATCAAACAAACGGAAATTTCAATCGCACTAACCTATCATCCTGGAGTAACCTATGTGAATACGAAGCAAAGAAGAGTGGCAACCAATGACGACGCGCCTAAACTGACACTGCAACACACAACAGGATTTAAGGGCGTTTTTGGCAGTACACATCGATATAACTTTTCCGAAATAGGTTTGCGAAAAAGATTTTGGACACCCTCATGGGGACGCATCGACGTATTGGTTAAAGGGGGTGCACAATGGAACAAAGTGCCCTACCCTTATTTAATCGTTCCTGCAGCAAATCTTTCCTACATCAAGGACGACAACACCTTTAGTTTGCTCACGAACATGGAGTTCTTTAACGACCGTTATGCCTCGCTGTTTGCGACATGGGAACTCAATGGTAAAATCTTTAATCGCTTGCCATTGATTAAGCATCTTAAGTTGCGCGAATACATCGGCGTAAGCGCTTTGTGGGGCGACCTCACAAGCAAGAACAATCCATTCCTAAGCAAGAATGCCAATAGCGAAGAATTATACCATTTCCCTGGCTACAGAAAGGCTGATGGTACTTACCATTACATCTCTTCAGCGATGAACCCAAAGAAACCATACGTAGAGGCTTTCTTTGGTCTGTACAACATCTTTAAAGTGTTTAACCTTGAATACGTAAGGCGCCTAACCTATACAGACAATCCCGAAACAGATCGATGGGGAATCAGAGGGCGCTTTGTCATAACATTCTGACACATCATATCAAGAAACGCAGTAATCCAACGCACCATTATGGTGCAGCGGATTACTGCGTTTCCTGCTTAATAGTCTGAATCAGGAGTTAAATCCAGAGTATTTTATCGTCATTTAAGAACAAAGCCGAATGGTACGCCCTGAAGGGGCATCAGCTATTAGCCCAGGGTAAGTGACCGTAGGGAACGGCACCCTGGGTGGGGGTATCC
>JAGBYN010000087.1 GCA_017628775.1 Bacteroidaceae bacterium
GCTTACGCCGCGCATCATGTAACGCTGATTCTTGTCCATGTTGTATTTGAGGTTATGAGGTTTTTAGGTTATGAGGTTTGAGGTTTTTAGGTCGTGAGGTTATGAGGTTTGAGGTTCTGAGGTTCTGAAGTCCATCCGGATGGTAGTTGTACTCTGTACTCTGTCAGTTGTACTCTCCCCCTGCATAGTCCTTAAAACCTTTAACCCTCTAAGCGAAGCGACCTTATGACCTAAGATTAGAATTCCACAGTGGGTGCTGTTTGTGCGGCTTCCGAAGCTTCGAAGGGTGCTTTCTTTTCGAAACCGAACATGCCTGCAATAATACTCTTGGGAACGCGACGCACATTGACGTTGTATTCCTTGACGACTTCATTATAGCGACGGCGACTTTCAGCAATGCGGTTTTCAGTACCTTCCAATTGCGCCTGGAGTTCTGAGAAATTCTGACTCGCTTTGAGGTCGGGATAACTTTCGGCTACCGCCATGAGTTTGCTTAAGCCCTTTGAAAGTTCGCTTTGTGCCTGCTGGAACTTACGAAGGTTTTCTTCTGTCAAGTCTTCTGCATTAAGCGTAATTTGTGTAGCCTTTGCGCGAGCATCTACAACGTCTTGAAACGTCTGACTTTCGTGTGCGGCATATCCCTTCACGGTGTTTACAAGGTTAGGGATAAGATCGGCACGACGCTGATACTGTGTCTGAACATTGGCCCACTCGGCACTTACTGTTTCGTCTTGAGTCACCAAACTGTTGTAAGACGTTACGCCCCACACAAGGATAATTGCCACAATGGCAAGGAAGATAATTGTTGATTTAGAGTATTTCATTTTATGAGGTTAAGAGGTTAAGAGGTTGTAAGATCAGCAAATCTTAAAACCTTAATTTAAAATCTACCACCGGCTCCACCGCCGCCAAAGCTTCCGCCACCAAAAGTACCGCCGCCGAAGCCTCCGCCAAACCCACCGCTACTTCTGCCGCCTCCCATAGGGATTATGAATGGGGGAATGCCACCACTGCCAGTATTAGAATGATCCGAAGAGATGGGCTGGTCTTCATTTTCTTCGTAACCACAGGCTTCGCATTTCCAGATAACCCTGTTGTAGCTCTTTGGAAAAAGGTCCAAACTGTCGGAAGTTTTTTTCTTGACGACACAGCGCTTGTGGACTTTCAATTTCTTCTTGCCACAGCGAGGACATACGCGAACGCGCATCGGAATGATGATAAGGAAAAGCAGACCTGTGATGAATAATAACAGGAGTACACCGAAAAAGATTGTAGCGCCAACGTTTTCTTCTTCTGTTTCTTTATTAATGCTCTCATCGCCACGGATGATACCGTCAAGTACTTTCATCGTCGCGAGCATTGCGCCGTCCCAGTCTCCTTGTTTTAGGAGCGGCACCATCACCCGGTTTTCCACGCGCTTACAGATAGCATCGGGAAGCGTTCCTTCGAGTCCGTGCCCGGTCAGGATTTGATAACTGCGGTCTTCCGTGCAGAGCATCACGATGAGTCCCGTGTTCTGCGTCTTGTTTCCGATGCCATATTTCCTGCTGAGCTGCATTCCAAATTCATAAGGGTCGTTACCCTCAATACGCTTCACGACAACGACCACTGTTTCCACACCTTTGTCCTGTTCGAGGGCGAAAAGTCGTGTATCAATGCTGTCAACTGTCGTTATGCGCAGGATGTTGTCAGGATTGCAAACATATCGGCGGGCATCCTGCAGGTGTACCATAGGAAGTGTTTCGGGCGTCCATTTTTGAGCTGTCATGCTCAGCGTGGCACAGACGAAGATTCCTATGAGTAGAACGTACATTCGTTTCATGTTGCAAATCATACTGCAAATTTACATTTAATCGGATAGTTGACCAACTTCTGAAGTTTCTTTTCTGTCGCAAAATGGAATATGAACGTTGTTTTTATTCAAAATAGCCAAACTGACCCCGCAAAATAGTAGGATATTTAAGAACTTTCCTACGTTGAAAAATTAAAAATGCTTAACTTTGCAGTCGAACTCAAAACGTAATTAAAATGAAACCTCTATTCATAGCAGGGCCTTGTGTCATTGAGTCAGCAGAACTCTTAGACCTCGTAGCCACTAAGTTGGTTGAAATTAAACAAAAAACAAACTTAGAAATTTATTTCAAGGCATCTTTCGACAAGGCTAATCGCACCTCGATCCATTCATTCCGTGGTCCCGGTTTAGAAAAAGGATTACAAATGCTTGCTGATGTTAAGGCTAAGCACGGACTTCCTTTATTAACCGACATTCACGAAAGTTATCAAGCTGCAGCCGCAGGCGAGGTTGTTGATGTGCTTCAGATTCCAGCATTCCTTTGTCGCCAAACCGACCTTCTCGTAGAGGCTTCGCGCACTGGAAAAATTGTGAACATCAAGAAGGCACAGTTCCTCTCGGGCGAGGACATGCAATACCCCGTCGAAAAATGTCGTGAAGCGGGTGCTAAGGAAGTGTGGCTCACGGAACGTGGCAATATCTATGGCTACAACAACCTTGTGGTTGACTTCCGCAACATACCCTTGATGAAGAACTACACTGACCGCGTCATTATGGACTGCACACACTCTGTGCAGCGTCCTGGAGCTGCAGGCGGAAAGACAGGTGGCAATCGCGAATTTGTCCCCGCAATGGCTATGGCAGCGAAGGCATTTGGCGCTAACGGCTATTTCTTTGAGACCCACCCCAACCCCGATCAGGCTTTGAGCGATGGGCCCAATATGATTTTGCTCAACGAACTTGAAGACCTCATAGAAACATTAGCAAAGTAAGCCAAATATGAGTAAATATATTGACATTGCCATAAAGTGCCTGCAGGACGAAGCACAAGCGTTATTGGGGCTCATTCCACTCTTAGATGAAAACTTTGACAAGGCTGTCGAACTGATCTTAAACAGCAAAGGCAAACTTGTTGTTACAGGTGTGGGCAAGAGCGGACATATTGGCGCCAAGATTGCAGCCACATTGGCCTCGGTTGGAACCCCAAGCTTTTTTGTTAATCCCTTGGATGCGTTCCATGGCGACTTAGGTATGATCCAGAAAGAGGACGTCGTTTTGGCCATTTCCAATTCCGGACAAACCGACGAATTGTTAAGATTCTTGCCTTATTTCATTGAGCAAGGCATACCCGTCATCGGAATGAGTGGCAATCCACAATCACTGCTCGCTCAATATTCATCGGCCCACTTAAACATTGCTGTCGAACGCGAAGCATGTCCTTTGAATTTAGCGCCAACAAGTTCTACTACGGCCACCTTGGCCCTTGGCGATGCGTTGGCTTGTGCTTTGATTGAAGCGCGCAACTTTCAAGCTAAGGATTTTGCGCAGTACCACCCCGGTGGTTCGCTTGGACGCCGCTTATTAACTAAGGCGAAGAACGTGATGCGCACCGATGATCTCCCCACGGTTTCGCCCGAAACAAAACTCTCTGAAGCGGTTATCCACATGAGCAATGGTCGCTTGGGTCTTTGCGTAGCGGTTGAAGACGAACATGTCGTAGGTATTATTACTGATGGCGACGTCCGACGTGCCATGGAACGTTCGCAAGATAAGTTCTTCCAACTCACCGTGGCAGATATCATGTCGAAAAATCCTAAAACCGTTTCGCCCGAAACGAAGATTCATCAAATTGAAAAACTTTTCCAGCAACACAAGATACACAATGTCTTGGTTGTGGACAATGACCGCAAACTTATAGGTATTGTTGATTCATTCAGCACTATGATTTAGAATGCAAAGATTTATTTTTATTCTTTTACTTTTATTAAACTACGGAATCGCTTTTTCCCAAAAGGGTCAAAGCGATTCTGCTGTTGTAGCATTCCTGGAAAACAAACACAACGTTAGATTTTCAAACAACAACAGTGTCGTTTTCTTCAAAACGGGCTCAGAGAAATTTGAAGATCTTTTCAAAGCAGTCCAACAGGCACGCCACAGCATCCATCTTGAGTATTTCAACTTCAGAAACGACTCCATCTCGCACGCATTATTTCACGTACTCGCCCAAAAAGCGAAAGAGGGTGTGAAGATCCGCGCAATGTTCGATGGTTTTGGAAACACATCAAACGATAGTCCTATCCAACGCCGACACGTTAAGGAACTACACGAAAAAGGTATTGAAATTATTGAGTTTGACCCCATTCATCCGCCATACATCCAAAACGCATTTCATCGTGACCACAGAAAGGTGGTGGTGATCGACGGCTTAATTGCATACACGGGAGGCATGAACGTGGCAGACTATTACATTACAGGAAAACCTGAATTTGGGCCATGGCGCGACTTGCATTGCCGTATAGAAGGCGATGCCGTAGCTGAACTTCAAAAGGTCTTTTTAGATTTTTGGAATCAAGAAACAGGACAGGATATCCACGGCACGTCTTATTACCCTGGAGAAAGAATCGCCTCTGAACATTTCTTGAATTTAAAAGCCGACACCACCCTAACCAAGGGACAGAAAACAATAGGTGTTGTCAATAGAATACCTCGATACTCTTCGCGAATTATTGAAGAAACATTCATTGAGATTTTATACGCTGCGCAACACTGTATTGAGTTGGTCAACCCCTATTTCACATTAACCCCTAAAGTTCGAAAGGCATTAAAGCGCGCCATAAAGCGAGGCGTAAAAGTCAGAATCATGGTGTCGGATAAGTGCGACATCCCGGTATCACCAAACGTAGGGACTTACAACACCGAACTACTGCGCAAGCTTGGTGCAACGATTCACATCTTCAACAAAGGCTTTCACCATTCAAAATCCATGACTATCGACGACAGAATGATTTTCATGGGTAGTGCCAACTTAAATGGTCGAAGTTTAAAGCTTGATTATGAGTGTAATATTTTAATCATTGATGAAGCCAGCACTTTGGCTTTAAAATCAATCTATGAAGATGATTGCCAAAACAGCTCCACAACACTACTCCCAACGTCAACAAACCCTATTCCAACAGGCAAGAAGTTTGTAAATTGGTTGTATCATTTTCTGGCACCATTTCTATAACGTTCTATGAAAAATCCCACATTTTCAATTCTCAAAGGCTTAGCAATTATGCTGGTGGTGCTCTCCCATGCTGCACCCCCAAGTGGAATCGCGAATATCATTTATCAATTCCACGTTGCGGCTTTTTTTATATGTATGGGTTATTTCTTTAAAACGTCGTACCTCAACGCTGAAAAAACATATATCGTACGTCGCTTTAAGAGCCTGTATATTCCTTTCCTGAAATATGCACTCTTCTTCCTGGTATGCCATAACCTGTTCTACTTCTCAGGAATCATCAATTCCGAATTTGGCAACGGAGGACAACTCACAGCCCATTGGTACACATGGCACAACTTCTGCCAACGCCTTTGGAACATCGTCACCAATATGTCGGGATACGATGAATTTCTGGCTGGCTCGTATTGGTTCTTCAGAGCACTCTTGGTTTCAAGTATCTTATATTTGATAGCTTTTAAACTGCTCAACAAAATTAAAAGACTCGAAAACCAACACATCTTAATCAATGTGTGCATCACCCTTCTGTTTTTACTGCTTGCTGTATGGAAAAGCAGCGAGAACATCAAAGTGATTGCTCTGGCACCAGGGGGCTCACGCGAAATTATGGGTGTTTCATTAATTGCGATTGGTTTCATGTACCGAAAGGTTCTTGAAAAGAATCTACCCGTTTATGCCCGATATGCAGCTTGCCTGATTTCGCTGATTATTGTCGTTGGACTTCCGCAATGGATAAACACCAACATGGCGTTCTTCCCTAAAGTGCCGCAAATCCTTACACTTCCAATAGCAGCAATAGCTGGATTTATCCTGCTTCATGCTCTTTCATCAGTTATTGAGCAATATACCCCATGGTTAAAGGCAAGAATCACCTACATTGGCGAACATACTTTAAGTATCTTTGCTTTCCATCTACTCGCCTTTAAGGTGGTCAGTGCCTTTAAAGTCTTGTGCTATGGTTTACCTTGGTTAATGGTGGGTGGCCACACCGTGGTTCATGCTCACAATGACGATGCTTTTTACATCCTCTATGTTATCGCAGGTGTCGGCCTGCCACTTTTGACACAGTACTACTTTAGATGTATTCGTGCAAAATATCGCTTGACCCCTATAAAATGCCTACAATTGATAATCCAGACCCTGCGACACATACTAAATATTAGCATCAAGATTCTTAAGTACCTTTACCATGCCATCTTAAAATACATCAAAAGTATTATCCGCGACTTTAAGGAAATCTTATCTGCAGGAAATCCTAAAGAAGAATAAAAAAGAGAAACGAGGTGCGTTCCATGTGGAGCGCACCTCGTTTCTCTTAGTATTTAGCAAATTGAATGAGATAGGAACGTTGATAACTACAGGTTAACACAGAGCAGAATCGCCACATACCCCGATTAATGAATTAACAGTTAATCCACTTCGGACCAACACAGGGATCGGCCTCGACAACTCTTAACTCTCAATACTTCGTAACGAGTTGAAAGTTCCTCTTAACCTCTTAACGAGCCGAAGACTCTTCTCTCAACTCTAAACTCTTCCCTCATCACGAAACAGAGATCAAAGCCTTAACAATAACGCTCTGTTCACGGCGAATTTCAAAGGCATAGGTTGTGTCGTTAACACGCTCACCATAGATATCCAGCGATTCGCCACAATAACTTTCCAAGCAATAAGCTACATCAACTCTTTTTGGGGGATTGTTTTTAAACAGTTCTAAACTAAATGTATCCAGCAAAAGTTCTATGTAACGAATTGAATTAACGTGTCCATTGATGTCCAAATCGCTATATGCAGCCTTATGGGTATAAAGTAATGGTGCTTCTTTGCTGAGCTTGATACGTGAAGGACCTGCAATCTGAATTTCGCGTTCAGGTAACATGACCTTGGAAAATTCATCATTAGCCATGGAAGAAAGATCTGCTGGTGTGCGGGAATTAATATCTATCAAAGCCCAAATACTTGTAGCTTGTCCGATACACTCACCCGTGGACGACAACACGTCAAAGTGTCGATCAGTAAATTGTCGGTACACACGCGAAACCCATGTTTCAACAGCATATCGGTCAAACATCTTAGGCATGTTGTCCATCTCAATGACAAGTCTTGACAAGACCCAAGCATGAGAACGTGTATTAACATCACTAAACCCAAAACCATGTTGACCTGCATGAAGAGAAGCAGAACGAAGAATTAAATTTCCTAATGTGCCCCATGAGAGCGTTCCTGTTATATCTTCCTCAAAAGGTTCTACTACAAAATCATAATGTCCAAATTTTGTTTCCATAAGCATAAAGATAATTTTGCTCAAAAATACGAAAAAAACAGAAATTAATGAAGTTCATCAATAAAAACAACAATAAACTTCGAATTTTAAACCACAAAAACATTGTAAAGTGATGAACGCATGAACATTAACAATACCATGCTCCTATTGGATTTCGCATAACAAAAAAACGACCAACTGAGAAGATGGTTTATTAATATTTAATGATGTTTATTGACATCATTTATATTATCATTAACTATTATTATGGGGGTAAATTTGTGGGATAAAAAAAAGACTTCATAAATTTGCCGCAGTAAACGACATCAATGACAACCTAAAACTAACCAAAAACTATGAGAATTAAAAATGTACATGCAAGGGAAATCTTAGATTCACGCGGTAATCCAACCGTCGAAGTAGATATCACCTTAGAGAATGGTGTCATCGGACGTGCTTCGGTACCTTCAGGAGCATCCACAGGCGAAAACGAAGCCGTTGAACTTCGCGATGAAAAGTGTTCTCGTTACGGTGGACGTGGTGTACAGCAGGCCGTTAAAAATGTGAACACAATAATAGCGCCTTCACTCATTGGCTGCGCCATCAATGATCAACGTCACATCGATGAAACACTCATTGCGTTGGATGGTACGCCAACCAAACATCGCTTAGGTGCAAACGCTTTATTAGGCGTTTCTTTGGCTGTTGCTCGCGCAGCATCACTGGCTATGAAAGTGCCACTTTATCAATATTTAGGCGGCATTGTAACACACCGACTCCCCATTCCAATGATGAACATCATTAATGGTGGTTCACACTCCGACGCACCGATTGCCTTTCAAGAATTTATGATTCGTCCTATTGGTGCCCCTAATTTTAGTGAAGCCTTACGTATGGGTGATGAAGTATTTCATACCCTGCGCAAACTTCTCAAACAAAGCGGTCTCAGTACTTCTGTCGGCGATGAGGGCGGTTTTGCGCCTATGTTCAAGAATGCAGAAGAAGCGCTTCAATTTATCGTGGAAGCCATTGAAATTGCAGGCTACACCCCTGGTGAAGAGGTCACAATAGCTATAGACTGTGCGGCTTCTGAATTTTTCAGCAATGGTATTTATGATTACACCATTTTTGAAGGTAGCAATGGCAAGCAACGCACCGCAGAAGAACAGGTGTCTTATCTGGAACAACTCATTAATCAATATCCCATTGATTCAATCGAAGATGGAATGGCTGAAAATGATTGGGAAGGTTGGTACTTACTCACCAAGCGATTAGGCACACGGTGCCAACTTGTGGGCGATGATTTATTCGTCACGAATATCAAATTCCTGAAACGTGGTATTGACGAACATTGCGCCAATGCCATTCTCATCAAACCCAATCAAATTGGCACGCTCTCTGAAACACTTGATGCAATAGCCCTTGCAGCACGCTCAGGATATGCAGCTATTGTCTCACACAGATCAGGCGAAACAGAAGACACGTTTATTGCAGACCTTGCTGTAGCCACAGCATGCGGACAAATCAAAACTGGTTCACTTAGCCGTTCTGAACGACTTGCGAAGTACAACCAATTATTAAGAATTGAAGAACAATTGGGTAAAACAGCAGCCTATGGCCGTCTCAAACAAGTCCCATTACCGATTGAAACCAATTAACCTTTAACACATCAACACCATGAAAAAACTACTCTTTTCTAAGCTATATCCCTCACCGGCTTTCTCTGCCTTCCTTTTAGGGATGCGATTAATATTCGGGATCCTATTCTTCTGCCACGGTCTTGAAAAACTAAGCAACTACCCTGAGTTGATGTATGTCTTCCCTGATCCACTCGGCATTGGAAGTGAAATAAGTTATATCTTAGTTGTATTTGCGGAAATTGTTTGCTCCTTAGCTTTTATCATAGGTATTCTTTTCAGATTGACACTGATTCCTATGATTATTGCCATGAGTGTAGCCTTCTTTGAAATACACGATAGCAGTATTGCACAAGGTGAATTGGCATTTATCTATCTCGCTGTTTTCGCTATGCTTGCTATTACTGGTCCTGGCATTTACGCCATCGATCGGTGGATAACCAAATACTGCCCATGCTGCATCGAAGCGGACAATTGTCCTAATGAAGAATAAAAGCATGAAGATATAGAAGAATTAACCCCCAGGCTGCGACATAGTCGCTCCTGGGGTTTTATTTATATAGATAACCTAAAAATTAAAGATGCTATAGATAGATACTCAAGAATAGGTAGAAGATAGGACGTCATTCATTATGCCTATAAAGAACGTATGTTTCTAATGGTATCAGCAATGGTTGAGGCACACTCTTCGGGGTAGAGAGTTGAGAGATGAGAGTTGAGAGAATCCATCCGGCATGTAGGGGCCGATCACCGTGTCGGCCCGTCGTCCAATCGACGCACCAATCGCATACGCCGTTGAGTTTAGAGTTTAGAGATGGGAAAATATCCGATGTAATCTGCCCGACCTTAAAAACCTTAACGACCATAAAGACTTTTTAAAGACCTTATTAGTTGGGCAAGACCTTAAATCCCTCCCAACCCCAGATACAAGCCAAAAAAAGAGAGGTTCCTCGTTTGAAGAACCTCTCTGAAAAATGGCGGTTACCTACTCTCCCACAATATGCAGTACCATCGGCGATGACGGGCTTAACTTCTCTGTTCGGAATGGGAAGAGGTGGAACCCCGTCGCAATAACCACCTAAAATATTATAGACA
>JAGBYN010000088.1 GCA_017628775.1 Bacteroidaceae bacterium
AACCTGGCTCACTTGCTCAAACGGCTCAAAGATTTCATTGACAAGTTCATATTCGGTAAACTCACCATTCAGGTACTTTTGTATAACAGGATTGTACCACTCGAAATACTTCGCATCCTCAAATGTCTCATTTTCCACCTTGGTTTGAATGCGAAGGCTTGGTATGTTTGAATGGCGAGGCGACATGCGAATACCTGTGAGCGTTGCACCCGATGACAGGCGATATCGATGCGGATTGCCCTTTCTGTCAAGTGTGTCAATACGCTGCTTCTGTTTTTCTATGGTAGCTTCGTGAGCAATGTTCTTTCGCTCGGCCACTTCTGCACGTTTGATAGCCTTGTCAATCTCCGCCATGTAACCATTGCGATATCTCGCTAGTTCAGCTTTATGTTGCTCCTTTAGTTGCAGCAGTTTCTGTTCTAATTGAGCTATGCGTTGCTGTAACTTTTCAATCTGCTTGTTCTTATCCGATAGTTTTTTCTGACCTATAGGTCTGAATTTATTGGCTATGTCCCTGCTGATGAGCCTAAATATTCCATTATTGTGAGCATGAATAAAATAGGATTGCCTGCAAGTGGTGGTCTAATGGCTGGTCGTGTTTTCAAAGATATAGTTGATTGCATGAATAACCATTAGCCTAATTTCATAATTAAGGTGAAAAGAATTAAGAGAATCTGTTAGCTATAACATTGTTTGGATTTGTGTTAAAAACAAGCATATTGATTGTTAAAACTGTGTTGTTTTTTTTAAAATTCTTGCCTCTTTTTGTTTTATTTCTTGTATGTGATTGATTATTACATAGATGAGATTTTTTAAGGTTGTAAAAGGAGGGAAAAAGTGCCCGATACTGTGCGAAAACTGTAATTTTTTTTCAATTTTCGCACAGTATCGGCATCTTTTTGTATTGAGAATCTACTCATTCAGGATGAGCAAGACACCTTCGGCGTCTTGCCAAATAAAATGTTTCTTAGCGATAGAAGGTTATAGGAATTATAGATGCAATGGGAGTTATAGGGGTTATAGAAATGGATGGGACGACTGGTCGACACTGGGATTGGCCTCTACATCTCTCAACTTACCTTACACCCTCGGCGTCATTATTAAGATATGTTAAGATAAATAATAACATCATAAAGCATGAATAATCGGTAATATATCTTTGTTTTTCTGATCTTGGTAATCATGTTTATTTTGAACACCCCACCTCTTAGACCTAAGGTCAGGAATAATTAATCGGTGGTTAACGCTCTGTAATTCTCTGTTTTTCCTATTTTTTGGCAAATAAATATTTCAAATATGTTTGAAGAATTGCGGTTTTGGGTAAAAAGTTGCACAATTCTTTGTGGTTTGTGCAAAAGTAGACCTAATTTTGCGCTCGAATTTGAAAAACGAGTAATCATTGGCGTTGGCTTTTCCTCGCCGCAATTTTAAAAACATGAAACAATTTATTTTTTCAATCCTCTGTGCGCTCACCTTTTCATTGACAACAGTGGCGCAATCGTTGAACGACAAAGCCGATAATATCGTAGGCGAATACCTCACTGACCGTGGTGGTTCTAAGAGTAAAATTCGAGTAACTAAGGCTCAGGATGGTACTTACACAGCACAAATGTTTTGGGTGGAACATCCTTTGGATAAGAAGGGTAATAAACGTAAAGATGTGAAGAACCCCGATAAGAGTTTACGCAATGTTGATATCGACAAGGTAGTTATCGTTAAAGGCTTGAAGTACATCAAGGAAGATAAGGAATGGGGTGATGCAAAGATTTACGACCCTTCAAAGGGAATCCGCGTGAATGTAACGGCTGAGTTTGAATCGCCAACAAAGCTCAAACTCCGTGGCACAATCCTTGGCATTGGCACCACATTGTATTGGACAAAGATTAAGTAAGACATACAATATAGGCAGGGTCTGCCTATAAAGCAAATGGAAGCGGGTGAACCTACGAACAAAAGGTTTGCCCGCTTCCGTTGTGTTATAAGTTGTGAAATACGAGCCATTATTTTGTTGGTCAAAAACAAAATTCATACCTTTGCGTATGTTGCGAAGAATGCTTCTGCAACGTATCATGTACTTTTAATTAATATAAGAATGAAAACACTATATCTGCTTGATGCCTATGCTTTGATTTATCGTGCGTACTACGCTTTGATTCGCGCGCCACGCATCAACTCCAAGGGCGAAAACACCAGTGCGATTATGGGTTTTGTCAATACTCTGGCCGACTTGCTCAACAATGCTAACCCAGATTTAATCGCCATTGCCTTTGACCCTGCTGGGGGCACATTTCGCCACGAGGCTTATCCCGAATACAAAGCACAGCGTGAAGCCACGCCCGAAGCGATTCGTTTTGCGGTGCCCATTATCAAAGACATCATTAAGGCCTTTAATATAGCGATTCTTGAAGTGCCCAACTACGAAGCCGACGATGTTATTGGTACCGTGGCCAAGCAGGCGGCTCAGGCAGGGATGCAGGTGAAGATGATTACGCCCGACAAGGACTATGCGCAGCTTGTTGGCGAAAACATTGTGATGTGTCGTCCTGGTAGTGGTGCTAAGGGTATGGAAGTGTTGGGCGTCAACGAAGTGCTCGCTAAATACGACTTAACACGCACCGAGCAGGTCATTGACCTTTTAGCATTGATGGGCGATGCGGCAGATAATGTGCCGGGCTGTCCTGGTGTGGGTGAGAAAACTGCGGTAAAACTCATTAAAGAATATGGCAGTGTAGAGAACCTCATTGCCAATGCCCATCAGGTGAAAGGCGCTTTAGGCAAGAAAGTTCAAGAGAACACGGAAGCCATTAAATTCTCAAAATTCCTGGTCACCATCAAAACCGATGTGCCCATGGATATTGATTTTGATGCTTACACCCGAAAAGCCCCCAATGAAGCTGAGCTGTTGCGCATCTTCGAGGCCTTGGAATTCCGCTCTTTGGCCAATCGTCTTTTCCCCAATATGTTTGCGGCACCTAAGGAGGTGCAGCAACCCAAAGCTGCAGCGCCCAAGCAACTTGATTTGTTTTCGTCATTGGAAATAGAAGAACCAAAGTCCGCTGCACAAACAGATGTTGCGCCCGACCTCTTCTGTATGGACTCCTCATCGGCTTTGGACACACTTTCAGCCCTACCCCATACCTACAGTTTGGTTGATACTCCTGAAGCGATGGACGCCCTTTGTCAAAAGCTTTGCCACACCGCAGTTGTGGCGTTCGACACGGAAACCACCTCAGTAGATGCCATCGTGGCGCGCCTGGTAGGGATGAGTTTTGCCACAGCACCCGGCGAGGCGTTTTATGTTCCTGTACCTCAGGATGAGGCAGAGGCGAAGGCTGTCGTTGCGCGTTTTATGCCGTTCTTCATCAACAACACGATTGAAAAAGTGGGTCAGAACATGAAGTACGACCTCATCGTGTTGCGTCGTTATGGTGTGAAGGTGGCGGGCACTCTGTTCGATACGATGTTGGCCCATTACGTGGTGCAACCCGAGATGCGCCATAACCTCGACCTCCTGGCAGAGATTTATTTGAAATACCGCACCATTTCTATTGAAACGCTCATCGGTGCACGCGGGCGCAACCAACGTTCTATGGCAGAACTGCCTCCTGCGCAGATCTGCGATTATGCTTGCGAAGATGCCGATGTGGCATTACGCCTCAAACCCATTTTAGAAAAGGAAATGGCTGAGCATGAAGTGGCGGAAGTGTTCAAAACCATTGAGATGCCCCTGCTCCCCGTGCTTGTTGACTTAGAGCGTGCAGGTGTGCGTATCGATATGCAAGCGCTTAACCAAACGGCTCAGAAGTTTAATGAGCAAATGCAAACGCTCGAAAACGAGATTTTTGAGATGGCGGGCCATGCCTTTACGCTAACTTCGCCCCGACAAGTAGGCGAAGTGCTTTTTGGCGAACTTCAATTGTCCTCAAAGGTTAAGAAAACGAAGACCGGGCAATACTCCACTTCAGAGGAAGAACTTGAGAAGTTGAAGTCCAAACACCCCATTGTGGAAAAGATCCTGGAGCATCGAGGACTTAAGAAATTACTTTCAACCTATGTTGAGGCTCTTCCCAAATTGGTGAATCCCGAAACGGGGCGCATCCACACCTCGTTTAATCAAGCGGTGACCGCTACTGGGCGTTTGTCGTCGTCAAATCCAAACTTGCAAAACATTCCTATTCGCGATGACAACGGTAAGGAGATTCGTCGAGCCTTTATCCCCTACGAAAACGAAGTGTTCCTTTCAGCCGACTATTCGCAAATCGAGCTCCGCATTATGGCCCACCTTTCAGGAGATAAGAACTTGGTGTCGGCCTTCTGTGACGGACACGATATTCACGCTGCCACAGCCGCACGCATCTTTAAGAAACCTTTAGAGGAAGTGACCTCCGATGAACGTCGTAAGGCCAAAACCGCCAACTTCGGCATTATCTATGGCATTTCAGCTTTTGGATTGGCTGAGCGCATGAATGTGAGCCGCACCGAAGCCAAGGAATTGATTGAGGAATATTTCAATACCTATCCCGACGTAAAAACGTATATGGACCAAAGCATTGAAAAGGCGCGCGAAAAGGGATTTATCGTGACCGACTTCGGACGCCGTCGTTATCTCAGCGATATCCATTCAGCTAATGCCGTGGTGCGTGGTTATGCTGAACGCAATGCCATCAATGCACCGATACAAGGCACGGCAGCCGATATCATAAAGTTGGCTATGGTGCGCATCGCGCAACGCCTGGAAGCGGAACATTTAAATGCCACCATGATGCTACAGGTGCACGACGAATTGAACTTCTCTGTGCCTCAAGAGGAGGTGGAACAGGTGAAGCAGATTGTTGTTGAGGAAATGGAAAAGGCCTACAGCATGAAGGTGCCTCTCGTTGCAGAATATGGTCTTGGCGACAATTGGCTGGTTGCGCATTAATTTGAAAAACCATCGATGATAATACCTTTAGGTAAGTCCTAAAAATTAGTTTTTTATTTTTTTGTAGATTCCGAGCTTGGTCGCAAATCGATCCAAATTCATTTATAGAACCTACCTTTAAAAATTTGAATACCATGAAAATGATTAACATTCATTGCGTCAATACAGGATGCACGCATCAAGTGCCCATGGGCTCTAACCTTGAGCAAGTCTATGAATTGTTGAACCTTAATATGCCCTATGGCTGTACCAGTGCCAAGGTAAACAATAAAGCCGAAGGACTTCATTTTATCCTGTTCAATGATAAGGATGTAGAGTTTTTGGATATCACCTCGGCTTCAGGTCGTCGCACCTACACCCGCTCCGTGTTCTTCGTGCTTTATAAGGCCGCACGCGATCTTTTCCCCGATGCGACCCTGCGCATTGATACGCCTGTGAGCAATGGCTACTTCTGCCATTTGGATTTGCCCGGTGGCATTACTGCCGACCAAGTGGTGCAACTTAAACAACGGATGCAAAGCATTATTGATGCCAACATACCGTTCCACCGACTCACGTGCCACACCACCGAAGCGATTGATTTGTTTAGAAAAGAAGGGTTGGAGAACAAAGCCAAACTGTTGGAACATTGCGGTCGGTTGTACACCCACTATTACACACTTGATAATGTGGCGAACTATTTCTATGGTTCATTGCTTGTGCGTACAGGTCAAATCTACCTCTTTGACCTCATTCCTTATGGCGATGGCTTGTTGATTCGCTTGCCCGACCCCAAGGAACCCTCAGCGTTGCGCCCTGTAACCCCACAGCCCAAGATGTTTGATGTGTTCCGCGAGCAACATCGCTGGCAGCAAATCATTGGCGTTTCAACCATTGGCGAATTGAATGAAGCCTGCAGTAAGGGTTATACCAACGACTTGATTAACGTGAGTGAGGCATTGCAGGAAAAGCGCATCAGCCGCCTGGCCGACCGCATTACAGAAAATCCAAACCTCAAGGTGATTCTCATTGCTGGACCCTCGTCAAGTGGTAAGACAACCTTCTCAAAGCGCCTTAGCGTGCAGCTCATGGTGTGTGGTTATCGCCCCGTGCCCATTTCGCTCGACGATTACTTTGTGGACCGCGATAAAACTCCGAAGGACGAGAAGGGGGATTATGACTACGAAAGTGTTTATGCCATGAACATTCCTCTATTTACAGAGCAGATGAATGCACTTATTCAGGGTAAAACCGTGGAATTACCCCGCTACGACTTCCCGACAGGAAAGAGCGTCATGAGCGGTCATGTAGTAACGCCAACTCCCAAAACCATCTTCATCCTTGAAGGCATCCATGCGCTTAATCCCGAACTGACCAAGGATATTCCAGCTGAAAATAAATTTAAGATTTATGCTTCTGCGTTGACAACGATCCTGCTCGACAACCACAATTGTATTCCGACTACCGACAATCGCTTGTTGCGCCGTATCGTGAGAGATGCCAAGTACCGCAATTGCCCAGCGATTGAAACCATCCGCCGTTGGCCCAGTGTGCGTGCCGGTGAAGAGAAGTGGATCTTCCCCTTTCAGGAAGAGGCCGATGTGATGATCAATACCGCCATGCTCTTTGAGTTGGGCGCTCTGCGTGAGCAAGCCCTGCCTTTATTGGAGGAAGTGCCCGAATCGGCTCCCGAATACAGCGAAGCCATTCGTCTGCGCAAGTTCCTGTCCTACCTCAATCCTGTTTCCATTCAGGGCCTCCCACCCACGTCGTTGCTGCGTGAATTCCTTGGGGGCAGCACCTTCGTGTATTAAGGAGGGATCTATAGATATAGAAAGCACAAGAAAAGGGGTGTCGAAACGCGTTTCGACACCCCTTTTACTATGATTGTCATATTATGGTTTTAACGATTAGCACTCTTTTTGTGCTTGATCGTTATTAATCAGTTCAAGCAGTTTTTCAACGGCATCCTCCGTCGGAATATTCTTTTCCACACATTGCTTTCCGCGGTACAAACTTACCTTTCCACGTGCAGCACCTACGTAGCCATAGTCCGCATCAGCCATTTCGCCAGGTCCGTTTACGATACATCCCATAATGGCGATCTTAAGGCCTTTAAGGTGTGCGGTAGCAGCTTTGATGCGTGCAATGGTTTCTTGCAGGTCGTATAGCGTACGGCCGCATCCCGGACATGAAATATATTCCGTCTTTGTGGTGCGTTGGCGTGTGGCTTGTAGAATACCGAAGGCTGCATCGTCAATGCGTGCTAAAGACAGGTTCTTTTGTCCCTTAGGCGGATTGTTGAACAAGCAAATACCATCGAGCAGGCGGTCAAAGAGCAATGTGCCACAGTCGGCAGCCGCGCGGATCTGGAAGTCTTCCAACTGGCCTTCTGCAAGGGCATAGTGCTGGAATGCGATGACGGGATGTGTGAATCCTTCGTTCCACAGTTCATGAATCAACGCACGTTGTTCGCCCAATCGGTTGGCGTGGTTGCTTTGTGCCACAATCACCACCTCGTCGTGTTGGCGCAAGAACGCTTTGACCTCGGGCGTGAGTCCGGTGTAGGTCAAGAACAAGAACTTCAAGGGTGCGTTGCATTGTCCAACCATGGGTAATACTGTGGGGGTGAAACAAGGGAACACGAGTTCTGCCTCGGGCGTCCATGCGTGTAAGTCCACCAAGTAGCCTACGCCTTCTTTGCGTTCCTTGGGCAAAGTGCTGCCACAGTATATATAATCGGGTGTCACTGTGCCGAAGTCATCTTCGCCAGCCAAGCGGCATGAAATCACCACGGGTTCGTGGTTTCCTCCGATGTTGCGTACGGCATGTGTGGCGCGGCGCTCAGGGTGCAACCAATCGAAAGCCCCACAGGCTTTAGCCGTGATGGGTTGGTGGTTGTTGCGTTGTTCAATAACGTAGGATGCCAGTTTGTACGCCACCGGAATTTCGCATGCAGGGTCTTCGCTCAGTGAAACGCGCAAGGTGTCGCCAATACCGTCGGCTAAGAGGGCGCCAATACCGGCTGCGCTCTTGATGCGTCCGTCCTCACCTTCGCCAGCCTCTGTCACGCCCAAGTGCAATGGGAAGGTCATGCCCTCCTGGTGCATTACGGCGCAGAGCAAGCGCATAGACTGAACCATGACAACGGTGTTGCTGGCTTTGATTGAGATGACCACATCTTTGAAGTTTTCCTTCACGCAAATGCGCAGAAACTCCATGCAACTTTCCACAATACCATCGGGCGTATCGCCATAGCGACACATGATTCTGTCGGAGAGCGATCCATGATTAACGCCGATACGCAGAGCTGTGCCGTGTTCCTTACAGATATTGAGCAAACGCACGAAACGTTCTTCCAATCTCTGCAATTCTGAAGCATACTCTTCATCGGTATATTCCAATGATTTAAATGTACGCGCAGGGTCAACGTAATTCCCAGGGTTTATTCTTACTTTTTCAACAATGGTAGCAGCTACGTCGGCTACGTTTGGATTAAAGTGCACGTCAGCCACCAAGGGTTGGTTGAATCCTTGTTCGTTGAGTGCCTTTCTGATGGGCTCAAGGGCACGCGCTTCAATGGTGCCTTGTGTTGTGAGTCGCACGATGTCGCCCCCAGCTTCAATAATCGCTCTGCATTGCGCCACCGAACCTTCAGTGTCGGTGGTTGCTGTTGTTGTCATGCTTTGCAAACGAATGGGGTTGCCGCCGCCAATGGGGCGGTTGCCAACAACTACTTCATGTGAATTTCTTGGGGTGTAGTTGAAAAGTTCAAATCCACAATGAAAGTAACGCATAATGAAAAGGGAATATGTGGAGTAGGCCATGCCATAGCCTACTGCTTTTGATTACACTTTGAATTTATATTGGATGGTTGCCAATTCTTCGTTAGCCTTTACAATCTTTGTTTTAAGATTTTCCTTGTATGCAGCCAACTTTGCTGCCAAGTCTTTGTCGCTAAGCGCAATCATCTGTGCTGCCAAGATAGCCGCGTTGAGCGCACCATTCACGCCTACTGTTGCCACTGGAATACCAGGAGGCATTTGGATGATTGAAAGCATGGCATCAAGACCATCGAGCATACCTTTGATGGGCACGCCAATAACAGGGAGGTTCGTGCTGGCTGCAACAACACCAGGAAGTGCAGCGGCCATACCTGCTCCGGCAATGATCACCTTCAGGCCTCGGCCTTCAGCCGACTTTGCAAAGGCTTCAACTTCTTGTGGCGTGCGGTGTGCTGAAAGGGCATTCATTTCAAAGGGAATTTCCATTTCATCAAAGAACTTTGCTGCTTTTTCCATAACGGGAAGATCGCTTGTGCTTCCCATGATAATGCTTACGAGTGGAGTCATGATTTATGAGAGTTGAGAGTTTAAAGTTTAGAGTTTAGAGAAGAGGCTTTGCCTCGTTAAGAGGGACCTAAAGGTCCGTTAAGAGGTTAAGAGGAGCTTTCAGCTCGTTAAGAAGTATGAGAGTTTAAAGTTTAGGGTTTAGAGTTGAGAGAAGAGCCTTTGGCTCGTTAGGCGGTTAAGACGTCAGGATGGTCAGAGGAAGGATTAAATAATAATTGAAAATCCGCAGAACCATCCGATGATGGCGCTGTTCAACAGTTCGCTCATGGAGTGCAAGCGCATGTAGGATTGTATGCTTGCAATGAGCCCAGTGTGGAGTATCGCGATACACATCCAGAATATAGGGTTAAAATGGAGGGTGATGCCCAAAACCATTAGGAGACCTACGATGGCGCTTGCGCCTGCCACGTGTGTGCTGATGTTAAACATAAAATTACACAAGATGCTTATCGCCATCAAGATGATACATGTGTGTATGATTTGAATGGTGAAATAAGGCATGTGGATGCTTTTCATAAACGACAGCAGCAGCGTGTAGGAGGCCAGTGTGGCTAAGAATGGCACGAAGCGATGTTTCCTTTGATACACTTCGTCCTTGCTCAGTCCTCGAATGCGTCGATAAATAAATATCAGAATAAAAGGAATGCACACAGAACAGATATAAATCATGCCCAACACCATGGCTTTGTGTTGCCACATCAATAACCTCAAATGGCTCAAGCTGAAAATAATGATAAAGGCCAAGAGCGGCAGGAATGATGGCGAGGTGAGGCGTGAGAAATATCGTACTGGTATAAGTAGAAATTTATTCATGTTGAGCGGATGGCTACTTTTGTTTTCTCAAGCGTTTTTCTGGAATATTAAGGCGGTCGCGGTATTTGGAAATGGTGCGTCGGGCTATGGGGAAGCCGGCCTTCTTCATTTCGGTAGCCAATTCCAAATCTGAAAGTGGGTTTTGTTTGTCTTCGTGATCCACAATCTCGTGCAGTTTCAGTAGGGCAAGGTGTGCCGATACTTCAGTGCCGTCGTCGCTTGTGAAGGCCTGGATGAAGAACTTTTTAAGGGGGTAAATGCCAAAGGGCGTTTGAATGAATTTACTGCGTATCACTCTTGATACTGTGCTCACTGATATATCCAGTTCTTGAGCGATGTCGTCCATTTTAAGCGTGTGCAGCAAGGAGTCGTCGTCTTCATTGAGGAAGAAATCCTTTTGGACGTCCACAATGGCTTTAGCCACGTTGTAGAGCATGAGCTTGCGCAGTTTTACTTTGTTGATGAAGCTTCGTGCCGCCTCTATTTTACTTTGAACGAAAAGCAGTTGCTCCTCCATCTGCTTGGATAGCTTTGTTCGATCACGGTTGAAGTCCCTCACCGTTTGCAGGTATGAGGGGCTCACGCAGAGTTCAGGCACATTGCCATTGTTCATGCTTAAAACCACCTCGTCGGCATCGTTAATCTCCACAAAGAAATCAGGCATAACGGTGGGCGCACCCGCTGCTACGTCGGTGTTGAGTTGATTGCCTGGTTTAGGGTTGAGGCGCATGAGCAATCGTTTAAGGGCATCAAAGTCCTCGTCGTTGAGGTTTAAGCGTCTTTTTAAATCTGACCAATTAAGCGTTGAAAACAAAGCGAAGTGGTTGTCTAATGCTTGTATGGCTTTGCCCTTTAAGGCCACTTCATCTGACCAGGCTTTTACTTGCAGCAGTAAGCACTCCTGCAGGTTGCGCGCTCCAAGACCATGGGGTTCAAACTGTTGCAAGATATGCACCAGTTTTTCAATATGTTCAATGGTGGTGTCGATATACAGCTTGAAGCTGATTTCGTACATGATGACATCAACATCCTTCGTCAGGTATCCATTGCTATCGAGCGAACTAATGATGTAGCGCATGATTTCTTGATCGGTTTCGTCAAGGTCATAGTCGTTCATCTGTTCAATCAATGTTTCGTAGAATGTTTGTGTGTTGATGGCTGATATTTCATTAACGATATCGGCGGCATAGCGTGGCTCTGTGCTCACGTAGTCCGATAAATCCAACCCATCGTCATCTCGTGGTGCGTCGTCGCGCCCCATGTCATAGTCGGCATCGCGCCCCGTTTCTTCAGATTCCCCTTCTTCGGTGTCCTCATCGTTGGGTTCGTCGTTGGTAAAGGTATCTTGTTCTTCCTCATTCCATTCATCGCGTTCCTCAAGTGCAGGATTGTCGTCCATTTCCTTTTTCACTGTTTCTTCAAATTCAGCCAAGCCCTCCTCAGCAAGCAACGTTGCCGCCACTTGCAATCTATGCAGAGTTTGCACCATGTTTTGGGTCTGCTCTTGATTGTGCTTTTGCTGATGTCTGGTTGTGTTTTTCAAGTGAAAAAGTTTTTTTAGGGGGGTAATTGTTGATTATTTCTGGTGTCGTTCGCCTGGTTGTGGTTGCCCATCGCTATACGACAGGACAACCAGGTTTTGTTTCGCGGTCTAAAGTGAGTACAGAGAGTGAACCATCGAAGTTTTCAGCCGATAGGATCATACCTTGGCTTTCGATGCCTCTGATTTTGCGTGCGGGGAAGTTTGCGATGAAGCAAATTTGCTTGCCTACCAAATCTTCAGGTTTGTAGTGCTGTGCAATACCTGAGAGGATGGTTCTGTTTTCCAAGCCGTCGGCAATGAGGAACTTCAGGAGCTTGTCGGCCTTGGGCACGCGTTCGCATTCCAGGATTGTTCCTACGCGGATGTCAAGCTTTTCCCACTCTTCGAAAGTCACATCGTTCTTGATGGGCTTTGCTTTGAAGTGCTTTGCTTCTTCAAGCTTCTTTGCTTCTTCGTTTTGCTTTTTGATGTCTTCAAGGCGAGCGAGTTGCTTTTCAATGGCTTCGTCTTCGATCTTATCAAAGAGTAATGCAGGTTCAGCCAATTGATGTCCTTCCTGAAGGAGGTTCATTTCGCCAAGGTCCTTCCAGGTGAATGCGGTTAAGTTCAGCATTTGGCGGAGCTTTTCCGAGCTGAAAGGCAAGAATGGTTCAAAGGCAATGGCTAAGTTTGCCACCAATTGCAATGAAAGGTGCAGGATGGTCTTCACGCGTTCAGGGTCGGTCTTCACCACCTTCCATGGTTCGCTGTCGGCCAAGTATTTATTACCAATGCGTGCCATGTTCATGGCTTCCTTCTGAGCATCGCGGAAGCGGAAGGCATCCAACAAGCGTTCCATTTCAGCCTTAGCGGCCTGGAAATCCTGAAGCATTTGTTGGTCGGCTTCAGTGAGTTCACCTAATGCAGGTACTACGCCCTCGTAATATTTCTTGGTGAGTTGCAACGCGCGGTTCACGAAGTTGCCATACACCGCCACCAATTCATTATTATTGCGTGCTTGGAAGTCTTTCCAAGTAAAGTTATTGTCCTTTGTTTCGGGCGCATTAGCCGTAAGCACATAGCGGAGCACGTCCTGCTTACCAGGGAAGTCCACCAAGTATTCGTGCAACCACACCGCCCAGTTGCGTGAAGTTGAAATCTTGTCATCTTCAAGATTCAAGAATTCATTTGAAGGTACATTGTCGGGCAAGATATAAGAACCCTCAGCCTTCAGCATGGCGGGGAACACGATGCAGTGGAACACGATGTTGTCCTTACCGATGAAGTGAATCAAGCGTGTGTCGTCCTGCTTCCACCATTTTTCCCAAGATTCGGGAAGAAGTTCCTTAGTGTTTGAGATGTAACCGATAGGCGCATCAAACCATACGTAGAGTACCTTGCCTTGCGCACCTTCAACGGGCACGGGAATACCCCAGTCAAGGTCGCGCGTCACGGCACGTGGGCGCAAACCAAGGTCTAACCAACTCTTACATTGTCCGTACACGTTTGGACGCCATTCCTTATGGTCTTCAAGGATCCACTTTTCCAACCATTCCTGATGGTCGTTTAAGGGCAAGTACCAGTGGCTGGTGTTGCGCTTCACCAAGGGATTGCCTGTTGCGGCATTGTAAGGATTAATGAGTTCTTCAGGCGAAAGTGTAGAACCACACTTTTCGCATTGGTCACCGTAGGCATCTGCAGCGTGGCAACGTGGGCATTCGCCCTTGATGTTACGGTCGGTTAAGAACTCTTGTGCTTCTTCATCGTAGAATTGTTCGGTTTCCATTTCCACGAACTTACCTTCATCATAGAGCTTACGGAAGAAGTCCGAAGCATGCTTCTTGTGTGTGTCGCTTGTTGTGCGTGAATATACATCGAACGAAATGCCGAAACCCTCAAACGAATCCTTAATCAAATTATGGTAGCGGTCCACCACGTCTTGCACAGTAATGCCTTCCTTCTTGGCGCGAATCGTTACGGGTACACCGTGTTCGTCCGAACCACCAATAAAGAGCACTTCTTCGCCCTTCATGCGCAAGTAGCGCACATAGATATCGGCAGGTACATACACACCAGCCAAGTGACCAATATGTACACCACCATTAGCGTATGGTAAAGCCGAAGTAACTAAAGTTCTGTTAAATTTCTTCATGTGTTTTATGTTGTTTTATTATTTTTATTCTACAAACTGCAAAGTTACATTTTTCTGTGCGAATACGAGCTTTAGTGACTAAAAAACGATTAACGATTAGCGATTTCGCTAAGCGAAGACAACAAGTCTACAAGACAAAGAGTCAACAAGTCACCATTCGGAAATTTAAAGTCAACGAGTTGCCATCCAGATTAATCGCATGGCAAGTACAAGCGTAGCGCGTGCAAAAGTCTGTGTTAGTCCGTGATTATCCGTGGGTAAAAAAGCAAGAAGAGTGTCATTTGTGGGCTTTTTATTTCATCTCACGCAAAGTCGCAAAGGAACGCAAAGAATTTGATTCTGTG
The DNA here is from genome assembly GCA_017628775.1 of Bacteroidaceae bacterium. The sequence goes on from JAGBYN010000088.1 coordinate 14,084, forward strand.
GTATACTTGCCCAATTGCTGGGGCACACCCTTCGGGGTGCATCGATGGGGTGCATCCGAGTCCGGGGGTACTCGCTAACGCTCGCACGTCCCGGTTATCGAGCGGAGACACCTTCGGCGTCTTTTGCCATGCGGCACCTTAACGGGCTGAAGGTCCAATGAGTTACAATGATGATACCTTAAAAACGCTTGATTTTCCATTTTGTGCAGTAAAAACGCTGAAATCTTTCCATTTTGTGCAGTGAAAGCGCTGAAAATTTTCCATTTTGTGCAGTGAAGGGTTTTTTAATTGAAAGTTTTTTCTCATCTTTGTAACACAAAATCAGAAAGTTATGGACATAAGGCAAATATTATACGACCAGAAGGAGGAAATATCTAGGTTGGATACCAAGTTTTTGTGCTCTCGTGTAGAGGAGAGGCTGTTTGACTTGCAGAGTAATTTGGCACAAGTTGTAATTGGTGTACGTCGTAGTGGCAAATCCACATTGTGCACTAAGGTACTTAAGGAAAGCGGCGTGATGTTTGGATATGTAAACTTTGATGACGAACAGTTGGCTGGACTAAAAGCTGATCAGTTGAACAATGTGATGGATGCATTGTACAAAGTGTATGGAAATATAACCCATGTGCTATTTGATGAAATTCAGAATATCCCTAAATGGCCCTTGTTCGTTAATCGTTTGTTGCGACAAGGATTGCGAATAGTAATGACAGGCAGCAATGCTAATTTGTTGTCAGGAGAGTTGGCTACGCACTTGACTGGCAGATATAATCAGATTGAACTGTACCCTTTTTCCTTCAAGGAGTACTGTATGATGCGAAACATAGATAGTGAATCGCTCTCCACCAAGGCAAAAGCCTTAAGATATACAACGCTTGAGGACTATCTAAAGCAAGGCGGTTTCCCTGAACTTCAAAAACTTAACAATCCCTATACCTACACGCTTTCGCTTTTTAAGGCGATTATACACAAAGATATCAGCAAGAGATATAAGGTGAAGCATGAGAAGACTTTGGCAGATATTGCAAATAGCATGCTAGATTTGTTTTGTCAAGAGGTATCGTATACTCAAATACAAAAGCAGTTTGGGTTAGGGTCGCTACATACAGCTAAGAATTATATTCATTACTTGCAGGAGGCTTATTTGTTTCGTCTTTTGCCTTTGTTTTCTTTCAAAAGTTCAGAGAAGCAATCGCTTCGCAAATGCTATGCTATAGACCCAGCCTTCATTACCAACCACGAAGATTTTCTCCAAACTCCTAATTTAGGGTGGAGGTTAGAGAATGCAGTAGCGGTGGAATTGATGCGTAGGATGAACAGTGAAACAGAACAACTGTTCTATTTGCGTAAGCACAAAAGTTTTGAGGTGGACTTTGTTAGGACAAGAATGGGGCATGTTGAGGAATTGATACAAGTAACATACAATTTCCAGGATCCCACTACAAAATTGTATAATCGTGAAATAGGCGGACTGCTGAAGGGTGCTGCATATACACATTGCACCAACCTTACATTAGTGATGATGGATGGTGAGGAATGCACTATAGAGCAAGATGGATACACGATAAATTGTGTATTGGCTATAAATTGGTTGCTTGCAGATAGAGTTGGTGATGTGTAAAAAATAATAGTCTGGTAAAAAATAAATTATCCGAATGGCTACACGCACTCACGTCTGTAAGCAAAGTCTGTGTAAGTGTGTTTTCCGTGTGAGACAAAAAAAGACAACGAGACAACAGGCATAGAACGATTAGCGAGTACGCCATCCAGAGGAATTTCAAGTCAATGAACAATGAGTAATGAGTAACAGCCTTTAGGATGTGGTTCTCATCTCTCATCTCTCAACTTCGCTAATCGTTCATTACCGCATGGCAAACACAAGTGTAGCGCGTACAAAAGTCTGTGGATTCTGTGAATTCTGTGTGAAAAACAAATAACATTCATCTGTGTGAAATGATCTCTCAGAATAATCTGTTTGGGCACACAGAAAGCACTTACACAGACTCTGCTCACTGACGTGAGCGCCATCCGGCTTTTTATTTCATCTCACGCAAAGTCGCAAAGGAACGCAAAGATTTAGATTCTGTGGTATACTTGCCCAATTGCTGGGGCACACCCTTCGGGGTGCATCGATGGGGTGCATCCGAGTCCGGGGGTACTCGCTAACGCTCGCACACCCCGGTTATCGAGCGGAGACACCTTCGGCGTCTTTTG
>JAGBYN010000089.1 GCA_017628775.1 Bacteroidaceae bacterium
TATTATACACTGTCAAGCCACATTATTCGCCAAGGCTCATCAAACCGTTATAATTTGGGTGACGCATTGACGAATTCAGGAGGCAGAAGTCTTTAAGGGGCTTCTGTCTCTTTTTTTCTATGCTTACCTATTGTGTTACTTCCGTGAGGTGGGTTATTACTGCGTAGTGGTCGGATAGCGTGATGTCGTTCATGACTTTCGTGGCGTGCGCTTTCCAATGGTTGCGGTTATACAGGATGTGGTCAATGCGCACCACGAGTCCGTTTTTGTTGAATGAGCGGCCAATCCCGCGCCCTGACTCTACAAAGGCATCATTCAAGGGTCCGGCATTGATGATTTTTTGATAAGGGTAGGAGATGGGGGTTTCATTGAAATCGCCACAAACGATGAGTTTTTCATTGGCGTGTGCTTCAATGTATTGCGCCACCTTTTGTGCTTGTCTCGCACGCGGTTGCGATGCTGAGGCAACCTTTTTGATGATTTGCCACATGGAGCGCGCTTTAAAGTCTTTGTTGTCGGACGTGATGTAGTCCAGGTTGTGCTTAAAGTTATTGCGGTCCTTCGTGTCTAATCCCATGGATTGCAGGTGTGTGACAACCAAGAAGATCGTGTCGTTGGGATTTTTTAGCAGTTTGAACACAGCTGCTCGGATGCTGTCGTGTTCACCAATGATTTCCTTGTCAACAATAGGGAAGCGCGAGAAACAACCAATACCAAATCCGTCATATGAAATATTGTCGTGGTTAAATTTCTTCTTTTTCATCACCGGCAAAATGCTTTGCTTGAGCGACCAGGGTTGTACACCTTCTTGGTAAGCGATGATGTCGGGATTATGCTCTGCCATATATAAGGCAATTTTATTGCGCCCTTCTTTGTCTTTAGTTTTTGAGATATCGCCAAAGTTACCAAATCCATGGGTGTTGTAGGTCATCACCTTGATGCTATTTTCAGGCACCGATGTGGGTAGGTTGATGGGGCAATAGTCAAATGCGTGCGATGCCGTGATGATTAATCCGAAGAGAGGAATTAATGAGATGCGGCGTGTGAAAGGCAGGAGCACGATCCACACCAGAAGGTTTAACGCCCAAAACACGGGAAAAGTGAGGCCCATAAGTCCAAGAACAGAGCAATAGGTGGGCGCGATGTAGATACTGCCTACTGAAAGCAAAAGGCACGAAAGCGCTATGGTTGCCGTCGTCAGGCCAATGCGCCTGACGAAAGCAGCCATGGAGGCTTTAAACCCTTTTGAGGTGTTCTTATTCGTTGATTGTTTTGTGGATTCAGATTTGGGCATATCCCTAAGTTTTAGTCTTTTTTGTTCGATACGTTGAATAAGAAATTCTTTTCTTCTTCAGTGAGACTCTCGTAACCAGAGATTTTAATTTTATCAAGCAACTCATCCACTTTGCGTCGGCGTGCTTCATAGTCGCTCTGGTGCTGTGCCTGCGCTCTGGCTTGTGGTTGCTCTTCCTGGCGTGGTTTGGGGTTTGGGTTTTGATACACGCGTATTGTAGGACGGGCTTTTCCCTTGAAGTGACTGCTTAATCGATCCAGCCATGATGGTCCTATCTTGCGTCGTGTCCAACGCATGAGCAGGATCAGTCCGAAAATCATACCTCCAAGGTGTCCAAAGTGTGCCACATTATCGGAACTGTTGAATGAAAGCAGCAACTCGAGAGCTGCATATCCGATAACGAGGTATTTTGCCTTGATGGGGATGGGTGGGATGAGCAGCATGATACGTTCGTTGGGGTATAAGAAGCCATAGGCCAACAAGATACCATAGACGGCCCCTGACGCTCCGATGGTGGTCCACATGTTGAGGTAGTCGTTCATAGGAATCAATGTGCTTCCTGTATTTACGGCGTCGTATTGATACAGGGCATTGATATAATACTCGGCAAACTGAACGATTTCCTGACAAAAACCCGCGCCGATACCACAGATGATGTAGTAGATGATGAAATGCTTGGTGCCTAAGGTATGCTCAATGATGCGTCCGAACATCCAGAGGGTGAACATGTTGAAAAAGAGGTGCTCCCAACTGCCGTGGAGGAACATGTAGGTGAAGAGCTGGAGGACATTAAAATCGTCCGCCAACGCAAAGTGTAATCCTAAAATGTGGCTTAAATCAATGCCTTTGCGCTCCAAAAGTAATTGAGCCAGAAAGACAATGATGTTGGTGCAGAGCAGGAACTTTGTTATTTTAGGCATGGTTATGAAATAGTTACCCAGGACAACACGAAGACGTTGGTGTCCTGGGTTTTTATGGTTGTTTTATTTCTGTTTTACTTATTTAAGCGCCAAGTGGCTCCATCTTTAGTGTCCTTCACTTCAAAACCAAGAGCCGCCAATTCATTTCTTACCTTGTCGGATGTTGCCCAGTCTTTATTTGCCTTTGCTGCAGCGCGGATTTCCAGGAGCAAATCAATGGCCGCGCCAAAGGCCGCTTCGCGTTCAGCATTTCCATCTGCTTCAGCGCTCAATCCGAGGATATCGAAGGCAAATGTGTGGAACACCTTTTGCAGTGCTTCCAAAGCATCGGGTGTGATGGTTTGTTTCTTATCCACGATTTGGTTGATGGTGCGACAAGCGTCGAAGAGGTTGCTGATGACGATGGGCGAATTGAGGTCGTCGTTAAGTGCAGCATAGCACTTTTGTTCCAAGTCATTCGCCATTTCGATGGTGATGTTTCCCTTAGCTGTAGGTTCAATGCGCTCCATGTCCTTAATGGCTTGCATAAGGCGGTCGAGGCCTTTTTTTGCTGCTTGCAAAGCTTCGTTAGAGAAGTCAACGGTAGAGCGGTAATGCGCCTGCAAGATGAAGAAGCGAATGGTCATGGGGGTGTAAGCTTGTTCAAGCAAGGGGTGGTCGCCTGTAAAGAATTGGTCAAGGGTGATGAAGTTGTTGTATGACTTACCCATCTTCTTTCCGGCAATGGTAATCATATTGTTGTGCATCCAGTAATTGACCATAGGCTTTCCTTGTGCCGCTACAGCCTGAGCAATCTCGCATTCGTGGTGTGGGAACACGAGGTCCATGCCGCCACCATGAATGTCGAACTGTTCGCCGAGATACTTACGTCCCATTGCGGTACATTCGCAGTGCCATCCTGGGAATCCATCGCCCCAAGGACTTGGCCAGCGCATGATATGTTCGGGTTGTGCCTTCTTCCAAAGTGCGAAGTCCACCTGATCGCGTTTCTCGCCCACACCGTCAAGCTCACGCGATGCATCCTTTACATCGTCGAGGTTACGGCCCGAGAGTACGCCATAGCCATACGCCTCGTTAAACTTCACCACGTCGAAGTAAATTGAGCCATTGCTTTCGTAAGCAAAGCCATTGTTCATGATTTCCTGAACCAATTGTTCCTGTTCGATAATGTGGCCAGTGGCATGAGGTTCAATGCTTGGGCGAAGCACACCGAGCTTCGACATGGCATCGTTGAAGCGGTGTGTGTAGTATTGCGCCACTTCCATTGGTTCAAGCTGCTCCAGGCGTGCCTTCTTTGCGATCTTATCTTCGCCTTCATCAGCATCGTGTTCAAGGTGGCCTACGTCGGTAATATTACGCACGTAGCGCACCTTATAGCCTTGTTGCTTCAGGTAGCGGAAAAGGAGGTCGAAGGTAATTGCGGGGCGTGCGTGTCCGAGGTGGGCATCGCCATACACTGTGGGGCCGCATACGTACATCCCTACGTGTCCGGGATTGATGGGCTTAAACTCTTCCTTTTTGCGAGTCAGGGTGTTATAAATTGTAAGCATATCGTATCTGTTTTTTAGTGTTTTAGTGTTATATAGAATCGTCGAAAGAAGCATCTTCCGCATCTTCGAGTTCAAGATGTTCGAATACCAAGTGGGGCTCAAATCCCTTGGTGATGATGGAACGCGCTATTTTCTGTTTGGTTTCGTAGGGCGTTTTACCTTTGACGGAACGCTGTTTTGAGTGTATCACCTTACGAAGCACGTCAAGGTACTGGTCGATGGGGAATTGTGCTATGGCCTCCTGGATGTATTGGGCAGGAATGCCTTTGAGGCGCAGGGCTTGTTTGGATTTTTGAAATCCCCAAGCTTCGTAAAGTGTTTTATCGTGAATGAATGCGTTGGCATACCTTTGCTCATCGATGTAATGCTCTTGGATTAAGCGATTAATGATGCCCTCTGTTTCGGCTTCACAGAGTCCTTTCTTGATGAGTTTTTCCTGGATTTCGCGAATGGTACACTCCTTTTTGGCACAGCATGCCGCCATTGCTCTATAAGCCGTTTCCATGATGCTTTGATTGTGAAGTGTTGATTATTGTCGGAACAGGAACCCGATGTGTCGCACCACTGTTGATAACCATCCGTAGTGGTGGGTCATAATCACAAAGCGTTCTTTGAGAGAGCGACGATGGTTCTTTGTGGTTAGTCCTTCGTTGAGGTAATTGCAGATAACCATGTGGCTGTTTAAAAACGTCATGCCCAGACATTCAGCGTGCTTCATGAGGCGAACGCACCAGTCGAAGTCGGCAGAAAAGCGGTATTGGCAATCATAAAAGAGGTCCTTGGCCAGGTCCACGTTTGCCAGAAATGCCTGATGGCACACCAACATGCCTTGTTTGAATGAGGCAGAGGAGAGCCGCTCGGGGGGAGCCAAGCGTCGGGGGGCGCTGAATTGTCCGTTGCTGTCAACGATATCGGTGTGGCCATAAAGTACCGCAGGCAGGTTTTGTGGGTCTATTTGTTTGGCCAAGTCGGAGAGTATTGTTGTGCTGTGCAACGTGTCGCCTGCATTCAAGAACAGGATATAATGTCCTGAGGCAATGCGCAGGGCTTTGTTCATGGCGTCGTACAGACCGTCGTCGGGTTCCGTGCGGCAAACGATTTCGTGGGGGATTTCAGCGATGCTGTTGCGCTCTTGATAGTGATGGATGTGTTCCAGCGTTTTATCGGTGGAGTTTCCGTCAATGATTAAGTGTTCAACGTAGGGGTAGTCCTGTGCGGCAACGCTTAATATTGTTTTTTCGATGAATTCAGCCGCATTGTAGGTTACGGTTGCAATGGTGAATTTTATAGGTTCCGTGCTACTCGACGGAGGGTTGTCTGTTTGCATTATATTGATTTGTAATTTAATAATTATGTTTTTGGAGCAAAGCTAACGGTTTGCCTGGTTGGGCTTTATTTCTTAGCCATAGCTTTAAGGGCTCTTCTCAGCAACCACGCGCCAAGAAGGATAAAAGGTATGCTGAGCAACTGGCCTTGATTGATGCCGAAGGTCTCTTGCATGGCCAGTTCCCATGGTTCCTGAACCTCCTTGCACATTTCAATGAAGAAGCGGCATGTGAAGATATAGCATATTGCTGAGGCAAAGAAAAAGCCTGTGCCCGTTAGATTCTTGTAGCGCTTGTACATCCAAAGCATGATGGGCAAGAGCAGGAGGTAGGCTATAGCCTCATACAACTGTCCGGGATGGCGTGCGAAGTCCTCGCCATTTCTGACAAATACAAAACCCCAATCCGTTCCTGTGGGTTTGCCCACAATTTCTGAATTCATGAGGTTGCCCAAGCGGATACAAGCCGCCGTGATGGGGGTGGCAATAGAGATATTGTCGATGGCGTGCAAGAATTTAACGCCCGTCTTTTTGGCATAAAGGATAAGAGCAATGATAAGCCCTAAAGTTCCGCCATGCGATGCTAAGCCTGCATAGCCAATGACCTTCCAACTGCCATCGGGCATGATTTTTATGGGCAGCAACATTTCTGTAATGTTGTTCAAGTAATAGCCTGGTTCGTAGAGCAGGCAGTGACCCAAACGGGCACCGATAAGGATACCCACAAAGCAATAAAGGAAAAGTGGGTCGAATTTATCTTGCCCCAGGCGTTGGTCCTTGTACAAGCGATAAACGATGTAATAGGCCAAGCCTAAACCTAAGGCCCAGCATATCGAATACCAACGGGCTGCTATGGGGCCAATTTCAAAGGCTATTTCTGAAGGATTCCAAATGATGGAAAGCATAGGAGAGGGGAGAGTTTAGAGTTGAAAGTTTAGAGTTGAGAGAGGAGAGATGAAAGTTGAGAGAGGAACCTTCGGTTCGTTAAGAGGTTAAGAGAAGGCTGCGCCTCGTTAAGAGGGACCTGAGGTTCGTTGCTTGTTAACTAAAGTTTCTTAAGTGTAAGTTCCTTTATCTAATGATTCGCAAGATGTTGGTTGCCGTTTTCAGGAAGTGGGATTGCATTCCGAATGGTAATTTTAGGACCTTATAAACGACTTGTGAAGCTTCAATAGATTTAGAATGATAAATCTTCTTTCGACATAAAGAGCAGGACATCGCCCACGGCTAATTCCACCTGGCCATTGGGCACGATGTATTCGTTGTTGCGCTTGATCATAATCACCAGAGTGTTATCAGGGATGTTCATGTCCATCAAGCGATTGCCGTTGCTCAGCATATCTTCGGTAAGCACTAAGTCAGAGAGGTTGGTGTTGAGTTCTTCGGGAAGTTCAACGCCAAATTCATTGCCGTTCTTTTCTTCGGGTAAGTCCAGGTCAAGGCGCTTTGCCATCCATGAGATGGACATGCCCTGCATCAGGAGTGAGATCAGCGTTACAGCAAAAACGATGTTGAACAGCGTGTGGGCACCAGGGATCTCTGCCAGAATGGGGTAGGTGGCAAAGATTATGGGGACAGCCCCACGAAGTCCCACCCATGAAACAAACAGTTTTGATTTGTTTGTCATCTCGCGGAAGGGGAGCATGCACAGGAACACCGTGAGTGGGCGTGCCACGAAGGTCATGAACAAAGCCACGAGGATGGCGATAATCAGCACGCCCGTAATTTCTTTAGGATTGACCAAAAGGCCTAAAGTTAAGAACATGACGATTTGCGAAAGCCAGGTTAAGCCGTTCATGAAGGTGTTCATTTCCTTTCGGTTGATGAGGCGTTCATTACCAATAACCACCCCGCAGATGTAAACTGAAAGATAGGGGTTGCCGCTGAGCATTTCGGTCAATGTAAAGGTGATGAACACAAAGGAAAGCAACAGTACGCAGTACATCGATTGGTTGTTGAGGTTGATGCGGTTAATCAACCACGCACTTCCCTTACCCATGGCAAAACCGATGAGCGTGCCCGAGAAGAACTGCACCAAAAGGTTCGTGATGATGCTGCTGGCGCTCCAGTCTTCGGTGCTTGTGCACAGCTGGATGAACAAGAGCGTGAGCAAGTAAGCCATGGGGTCGTTTGAACCACTTTCCAATTCAAGCAAAGGCTTAAGGTTCTGCTTGAGGTTCATGCGTTGCGAGCCAAGGAGGTTGAACACGGAAGCCGAGTCGGTTGACGACATCATGGCGGCTAAGAGCAAGGCCGTGAGCAATGACATTTCGGGGCCAAGCGGCGTGAACGATGTAATGGCCCAGGCAAACAAACCAACAAAAAGCGTGGTTAGAATCACGCCAAGAGTGGATAGAATTAACCCTTGAGCCATGACGGGGCGTATTTCGCTGATTTTGGTGTCCATACCCCCCGTAAACAAAATGACGCTGAGCGAGAGCATACCGATAAACTGGGCGGTGGAGGCATTGTGGAATTGCAAGCCGATACCGTCGCTACCAAAGATCATACCAACAATCAAAAACAACAACAATGTCGGTACGCCAAATCGATAGCTTGTCTTGCTGATCAAGATGCTCGTAAAGATGAGTAAAGACCCGAGAAACAGGATATTTTCAGCGGTTAAGTACATAAGCCTATGGTTTGTTTGTGGTTTTTGCGAAAAGTCCTACAAAGTTACGATATTTTTTAGTTTTTAAGTTCATTAATCTCAGTAACTACGTATTTTATTGTAATTTTACGTCGTTAAAAAATGATAAAACGCAAGCAAAATGTCTTTTATTGATATTATTCTTCAGATGGCAATCATTTTTGGCGTGGTTGCCGTGGGGTATATCTCAACGCGCATTGGGGTTTGGAAAACGGACATGAACCGTCCGATATCTGTGTTTGTGCTCAACGTGACGTGCCCCATGCTTATCGTTGGTTCGGTTATGGGCGAGGGGTTGGTGTTTTCCGACCAGGAAGTGTTTCAACTCATCAGTGTCGCGATTTTGAATTACGCGATATTGGTTGTTTCAGCCTTGTGTATATCTCGGGTGTGGCAGGTGAAGCCCACGGCCCGAGGGCTTCAAAAGTTTATGCTCACGTTTGGTAACGTTACGTTCATTGGTTTTCCGGCATGTGCGGCTATCTTTGGCGATCGTGCGGTGTTCTACGCTTCAGTGTTGGGCATTCCCTTTAATCTGTTGATTTTTACGATTGGTTTGTCGTTCGTGACGGACCAACCCATTCGGCACGTGTTTAAGCCGCGCATCTTATTTTCGCCCTGCGTGGTGGCATCGGTGATTGCTGTGGTTTTGGCTTTGCTTAAGGTTTCAACGCCCGCTCCCGTGGCGCAATTCTTTCATCTCGTGGGCGACATGACGATTCCATGTGCGTTGATTTTGATTGGTGCCACATTATCCACCATTCCCGTGCGCGACATGATGGGTAATCGCTTCGTGTTTACCATTGCCGCATTCAAACTCCTGTTGCTCCCGATGCTGGTGTGGAGCATCTTTAGCTTTTTGCCTTTTGAGCCCTTAGTGACCCAAGTGGCGGTGGTGCTTACAGGGATGCCCGTGGCGGCTAATGGCATTATGTTTTGCTTGAAATACGGCAAGGACGAGCACCTGATGACGCAAGTGATTTTTATGACCACGTTGCTCTCCCTTTTTACCATTCCGATGATTGCCTACGTGCTGCGCTTTGTTCTATAAACTAAAGCCGATTTAGGAAAAATTAAACGGGATTTAGAAAAAACTAAATCCGATTTAGAATTTACTAAATGCCGTTTGTGATTTACGAATCAAAAAAAGCGATGAAACTTGAATTGGTTTCATCGCTTTTTTGATGTTGTTTCGTGTTCTTTAAACCGTTGACTGTAAGCGTTATAGCTTAATGTCTGGACTGTGTTTTATGTGGCTTGGTCGTAAGCGTGCTTTGGATAGTCGGTGGTGTAGTGTAGTCCTCGGCTTTCTTTGCGTTCGATGGCCCAGCGAGTGATCAGGTAACCCACGTTGATCATGTTTCTGAGTTCGCAGATGTCGCGTGTGGCTTTTACGCGCTTAAAGAGTTCTTCGGTTTCCTCAAAGAGTAGATCAAGGCGTGTCCATGCACGATGCAGGCGTAAGTCGGAGCGCACGATGCCCACGTAGTTTGCCATGATTTGTCCCACTTCACGAATGTCCTGGGCGATGAGCACCTTTTCTTCGTTCGTCATGGTGCCCTCATCGTTCCATTTAGGCACTTGGTCGTTGAAGGTGTATTGGTCGATGTGTTCCAACGAATGTTGTGCTGCAGCTTCCGCATACACCACGGCTTCGGTTAATGAATTGCTGGCCAAGCGGTTGCCGCCATGGAGTCCGGTGCACGAACATTCGCCAACGGCATAGAGGCGGTGAATGCTTGAGCAAGCGTTAAGGTCAACCTTGATACCGCCACACATATAGTGGGCAGCAGGTGCCACGGGGATGTATTGCTTGGTAATGTCAATGCCCATGGTGAGGCACTTGGCATAGATGTTGGGGAAGTGTTTCTTGGTTTCTTCAGGGTCTTTGTGCGTCACGTCCAGGCAAACGTTCGTCAATCCATGAATTTTCATTTCTTTGTCGATGGCTCTTGCCACGATGTCGCGTGGTGCTAAAGAGAGGCGGCTGTCGTATTTCTGCATGAATTCCTCGCCGTTGGGCAATCTAAGGATGCCTCCATAACCGCGCATGGCTTCAGTGATGAGGAAGGCAGGGTGGTTCTCATCGGGCGAATAGAGTGCTGTGGGGTGGAACTGCACAAACTCCATGTCCTGAACGGTGGCCTTGGCGCGGTATGCCATGGCAATGCCATCGCCCGTAGCTATTTCAGGGTTTGTGGTTGTTTGATATACGGCACCGCATCCACCCGTAGCAAGTACCGTTACTTTTGAAAGGAAGCGGTCGATCTTTCGGGTGTCGGGGTCAAGAACGTAGGCGCCGTAGCATTCAATATCCTTAGAAGCTCGGGTTACGTTGATGCCCAGATGGTGCTGTGTGATGATTTCAACGGCAAAGTGATTTTCAAAAATGGTGATGTTGGGGTGTCGGCGCACCGATTCAATCAAGCCGCGTTGAATCTCAAAACCTGTGTCGTCGGCATGGTGGAGAATGCGAAATTCAGAGTGTCCGCCTTCGCGGTGCAGGTCAAACTCGCCATTCTCATTGCGGTCAAACTGCACGCCCCACGACACGAGGTGCTGGATTGCCGCTGGCGCTTTCTCAACCACCTGACGTACTGCCGCAGGGTCGCTGATGTAGTCGCCTGCAATCATTGTGTCGTTGATGTGCTTTTCAAAATCATCGACCAGTAAATTAGTGACCGAGGCAATACCGCCTTGTGCCTTGGCTGTGTTGGCTTCTTCAATGGTTGTTTTGCAAACTAAAGCCACCTTACCCTTACCTGCTGAGGCCACTTGCAAGGCATAGCTCATGCCTGCAACGCCCGATCCGATTACAAGAAAATCAAATTTACGAACCATCGTTATTTTTGAATAAGAGTTATCAAAGAAGTAGAGCAAGAATCCGCGAGGATGCACGCCCTTGGTTGCTATATCGGTGCAAATCTACAATTTTATTCGGTAAGCACGTGGCATTTTAAAACAGTTTTTTTCGTCGTTGCTTATATTCAACCCTTGGTTGCTTCCTGCGACGGGGTGATAAGTGCTTCGGATGCGCAAGCTAAGTGATGGCTTTAGAAGGGTTCCGTACAAAAATAAATACCGTTCAATTTGCTCCGTCAAAGCATTGTCGTTGGCAAAATATGATGCAATTTGACCAATACACCATATTTTTTTGTGAGAGAGGTGGGTGTGGTGGAACTTTTTCTTTAATTTTGTGGTAATTTACGCCAGGTTTTGTTGTGAGCAACGTTATGAAAATCACGGCAGAACTGGATTGACCCAGAACCTTTGAATGCTACGGATGCCTTGAGAAACAACAAGGTGGCGTGGGTTATGGGGCTTGATAAACGATGTCGCTACTCAACATATTATTAACAACCTGTGGGACGAGTTGATGAGAACTTTGTTCGAATAATTTACAGAACCCACCTTAACCATACAGCTCCTTTCTTTTGGTATGAGAAAAGTGTTTACAACACCAGGTTTTGAAGCGCAGCATGACTTTATTGCCTCGCTTCCCGAGCGCTTTGAGCGTGGCGAGGGAAAGATTATTTACGATGGGCGTAATCAGTTGCGCGAATTTACGAATAACGGGGTGACCATGGTGGTTAAATCCTTCTGCTTGCCCAAGTTAATCAACCGCATCGCCTATGGATTCCTGCGCTCCTCAAAGGCGCAGCGCTCTTGCGAATATGCCCAGCTGTTACTAAGCAAGGGTATTGCGACCCCCGCTCCTATTGGCTATGTCACCGAACGCAAGGGCTTGCTCTTCGGTCGCAGTTATTACGCTTCCGTGAAGTCGGATTACACGCATAACTTCTACGATGCCATACAACCAGGGGTTGCCAACCGAGATAAGTTCCTTGTAGCCGTAGCCAAGACAACGGCGCGCCTGCATGAGTGTGGCTTCCTCCACAAAGACTATTCCGCCGGCAATATCCTGCTTCGCGAACTCGAGGATGGCACCGTTCGCGTAGAGATTATCGACCTAAACCGCATTCGCTTCCGTAAAATCGGTTTGGAGGAGGGATGCAAGAATTTTGAGCGCTTGCCCATGAACGAAGATATCGTGCGTGTGATGGCGCCCCCTTATGCTGCTGCCCGAAATCTGGATGCAATGCAGTGTCAAACCGCCATGAACACGTTTAACACGTATAAAATTTAAGGAGGGCTTTATTGCCCCATAAAATACTTATTATGAACAAAACAGCTCTGCTTGTCATTTACAATCATCGTTTTGATAAGAACATCCCTCGTATTGATAAACTTTATGAAGGGCGTTTTAGCGATGTGTATCATATCGTACCTTTTTACGATGGCACGCAAAAGAATGTGTTGCCCGTTTACGATTCCTCGTTTCAATTTCAAGGTTATATCAGTCAAGCCTATACGCAATTGCGCGACAAGGGATACACCCATTATTTCGTGGTAGCCGACGATATGGTCATTAATCCCGCGTTGGACGAAAACAATTATTTGGAACGCATCGGATTGGGTGAGCTGGATTGCTATTTGGATTATATCCTTGTGTTGCAAGAGCTCAAAGAGGCTTGGCGACAAACCGAAGCAATGTCCTATAAAGTGGACTTGCGCGGTGTGGAAATACAGAAAGTGTTGCCGAGTCGAGAAGAGGCTGAAGCGCGCTTTGCGCGGTATGGACTCCCCACGGGCCCCATACCAGTTCGTCCCATGATAGACCGTCGTCTGCGCTTTATTATGAAGTATGTTCAGAACATCAAGCGCCGCAACTTGGATTATCCGCTCCTTGGGGGGTATTGCGATATTCTTATCCTGACTGCCGAGATGATGGATAAGTTCTGCCTCTATTGTGGCGCCTTTGCAGCTACGCGCCTCTTTGCTGAATTTGCAATACCTACAGCCATGATTCTTGCGTCCGACCATGTGAAGACCAGCAAAGACACCAAGCTCGGAGGTACAGCCCTTTGGAGCAAGAAAGATAAGGATTTCTTAGAGGCATACAATGGCAGTTTGCAGGCACTTATTGATGACTTCCCAGCAGATAAATTATTCTATCACCCCATTAAACTCTCACAATGGAAATAAAGCAACGTATAGCCATTATCGGCGGAGGCGTTTCAGGATTAAGTGCCGCTCGCATTCTTTCTGCTCAGCACGACGTGACGGTGTTTGAGGCAGATGCGTGCCCAGGGGGAATGATTAAGTGCGACATCGTGGAGGGTAATCTATTCCATCGCACGGGCGGTCATGTGTTCAACACCAAGCGTGCCGACGTTGCCGAATGGTTTTGGTCGCGCTTTAATCGCGATACCGAATTTACCAAAGCCTTGCGTCAATCCGTAATTTCGTTGGATGGCGCTTTGGAAGTGCCGTATCCTATTGAGAATAATGTTTATCGCCTGCCGGCTGAGGTGCAGCAGTCTTGTATCTCCGACTTTCTGCGTATGGCACGCGAGGGTTATGGCGCGCCCGAAAATTTTGCCGAATTCTTGCGCTTCCGTTTTGGTGACACACTCTATAAATTATATTTCGAACCCTATAATAATAAGGTGTGGCGTCGCGACTTGCGTCAGATTCCCCTCTCGTGGTTAGATGGTAAGTTGCCCATGCCGACGGTTGAGGAAATCATTGCAGCCAACTTCTCGCGTGCTGAAGAGCGTCAGTTCGTTCACAGTTCCTTCTTCTATCCCCTTAAGGGCGGTTCTCAGTTTATCGCTGAGCGTTTGGCAGAAGGATTAAATATCTGCTACAACTCAAGAGTAGAGCGCATTGAGCGCACTGCTGAAGGATGGTTCGTTGAAGGGCAAATGTTTGACGCCGTCATTTTCTGTGGTAATCTGAAGCAGATCCCGTCGCTTATCGCAGGTGTCCCCATGGATGCTTATGCAGAAGGCATCGCAGCTCTTGAGGCACATGGCACAACGGCCGTGTTCTGTGAAATTGAAAAGAACCCTCACAGTTGGATTTACTTGCCCGATGTACGCCATGAATCCTACCGAATTATCTGCACAGGCAATTTCTCGGCAACGAACAATGCTCCCGAGCGCTTTACGGCCACGATTGAATTTACGGATAGCATTACGCGTGAGGAGATTGAGGATAATTTGAAGCGTATCCCCTATAATCCTCGCTATCTGGCTCATCATTACGAACCTTACACCTATCCCGTGCAGGCCGCAGGAACGCGTAGCCTTGTGGCGCACGTAAAGCAGCACCTTGAGGCGGAAAAATGTTACCTCCTTGGGCGCTTTGCAGAGTGGGAATACTACAATATGGATGTCGCTATCGGTGCTGCCTTGGATCTTGCAGCACGCGTGTGGCATGTATAAGCGTAGCGGGTTGTTTGATAGCAAACCATTTTTCATTGCAAAAATCAGTGTGCGGTCGCCTTTTGATGGGGCGACCGCACACTATTGATAATATAGAGGAGGTTGTAGAAACGATAGAAACGGAGCGCTATTCCTGAATTCGTCAATGCGTCACCCAAATTATAACGGTTTGATGAGCCTTGGCGAATAATTTGGCTCCGCAGTGCATCAATAAATGTCTAGAATTAGAGAATTAGAGAATTTTGGCTCCGCAGTGTGTATCAATAGATAAGAAATTCTCTAATTCTAAAATTCTTGAAAAAAACTTAAAACCAAATTGAATTATAGTCTAGAATTTGAGAATTAGAGAATTAATTTTTGGCTCCGCAGTGCATGTCGATAGATAAAAATTCTCAAATTCTCAAATTCTAGAAAAAAACAAGAAAACATTTGATTTTTAGTCTAGACGGTTTGATGAGCCTTGGCGAATAATTTGGCTCCGCAGTGTATATTGATAGATAGAAAAATATTCGATTACTCTCATCAAAACGTCACAAATTCTAGAAATAAAACATAGGTTTGCGCCACCCCAAACCACCCAATAAATTGCCGTAACTACCTAAAAATCAATAAGCGCCATAATATTGTAACAAAAAGTGATGAAGTCAGGAGAAGGTTGTAGAAACGATAGAAACGGAGCGCTATTGTTCGTCTTCATTTACTAATATTTAAGAATTTAAGTTATTTTACTCATGCTTAGGGCTTAAAATGTAAGTTTTTTTCTAACTTTGTCCCCAATTACAGTTTTTTGCAGGGCTTGAGCTGGTGTCAATGTTCTTGCAGCACGTGCTCATGTTTCATGACATTAAACAAAAACATCTTAACAAATATGAAAAAACTAAACTTAATTTTGATCTTTCTCGCCATTTGGAGCGTATTCCCTTCAATGGCGCAGATGATGCAGCACCTTCCGCTCGACCCTAACGTGCGCTATGGTCGTTTGGAAAATGGTTTAACCTATTACATCCGCCACAATGCCAAGCAGGAAGGTTTGGCAAACTTCTACATTGCTCAGAAGGTGGGTGCAGTGCAGGAAGAAGATTCGCAACGCGGTTTGGCTCACTTCCTCGAACACATGTGTTTCAATGGCTCGGAACACTTCCCTGGTAGCGACGATCTCGTGAAGTACTGCGAAAGCATCGGTGTGAAGTTTGGCTTGAACCTCAATGCCTATACCGCTTCCGATGAAACCGTTTATAACATCAACGACGTTCCCGTGACGCCCGAAAACGTACAAAACGTGATGTACATCCTTTACGACTGGGCTAATGGCTTGATTTTGGACGAAAAGGAAATCGATAAGGAACGTGGTGTGATTAAAGAAGAATGGCGTATGCGCAGTTCTGCAAATATGCGTATTATTGAACGCAATCTTCCTAAGCTTTATCCTGGTAGCCGCTATGGTTATCGCCTTCCCATCGGAACCATGGAAGTGATTGAAAACTTTGCGTACGATGAACTCCGTGCTTACTACCACAAGTGGTACCGTCCTGATTTGCAAGGTTTGATTATCGTGGGTGATGTGGATGTGGATGCGATTGAAAATCAAATCAAAGCGCTCTTCTCGCCCATTAAGATGCCCGAAAATCCTGCTGCCTACGAGTTTTATCCTGTGCCCGACAACAACGAACCTATCTACGTGGTTGATAAGGACAAGGAAATGGCACAAGGCATTGTGAGCATCTATTTCAAGCAAGATATTTTGCCTGTAGAGCAACGTAATTCACAAGTAGAATTGGTGATGTCGTACATGCAAAACCTTGTGGTGAGCATGCTCAATGCACGTTTGGAAGAACTCTCACAAAAGCCTGATTGCAACTACCTTTATGCAGGTGTTGGCTATGGTAACTATATTTTGGCCAAGACCAAGGATGCATTCTCGTTGACTATCCTTCCCAAGCCAGGCAAGGACACTGAAGCTGTTCAGCAAGCCGTGGCTGAGGTTGAACGTGCCGTGCGCTTTGGTTTCACTGGCACTGAAGCATACCGTGCCAATGAAAAGCTCATTAGCGGCATTGAACGTCTTTACGATAACCGCACCAAGCAAGATAATGAATATTACGTTCAGCAATACGTGCGCCACTTCCTCGACAATACCTCAGCAATGGACATTGAGATGGAATTCCCCATCTGGAAGCAATTGACTTCATCGGTGCCCGCTGAAGCATTCTCGCAATACCTCGCACAAGGCATTAAAACAAATGTTGACACCAACTTCGTGTTCTTGGCGATGTATCCTGAAAAGGATGGCGTTGTGGTACCTACTGCTGAAGCCATGAAGCAGGCTGTTGAAGCAGGTAAGACTTGCGAACTCACGCCTTATGTGGATAATGTGAAGAACGAACCCCTCGTGCCCGAATTGCCTCAAAAGGGTTCTGTTGTGAAGGAAGAAACAACCGATTTTGGCTACACGAAGTGGACCCTCTCAAATGGTGCTAATGTCTTCTTCAAGCAAACCGATTTCAACGATGCACAGATACTCTTCTCAGCACGTAGTTTCGGCGGTATGGCTTACGTGGCTGATAAAGATGTGCTGAATGCTCGCTTGCTTAGCGATGTTGCCTCTTCCGTAGGTTTGGGTAACTTTACAGCAACGGAATTGCAAAAGAAACTGGCTGGAAAACAAGCGCGTTTAGCGATTTCATTGGGCGAAACAACTGAAACGATCGGTGGTTTTTCAACACCCAAGGACTTCCGCACGTTCTTCGAACTCCTTTATCTTACATTCTCAACGCCCGCAAACGATGTTGATGCTTATACCAATTTTATGAACAGCATGCGTACATCGCTTGCTAATGCCGAAAAGCAACCCACAAAGGCGTTTAGCGACTCTATTCAATCAACCCTCTATCCTGGTGTGGCGCGTAAGAAATCTATTTCATTGGCCGACCTCGATAAGGTGTCTTACGATGAAATTCGTCGCATCCAGCAAGATCGCTTTAAGTCGCCTTCTGACTTTAATTTCTACTTCACTGGAGCTCTCAATGCTGACTCTCTCCGTCTTTTTGTTGAAACCTACTTGGCTTCAATCCCAGCTTCGGGCAAGCGTGAGTCAATGAAGGATTTGGGTATTGATATGGTGAAGAAGCAAGTGGAAAACCGCTTCTATCGTGAAATGGAAACACCACAGGCTTATGTACTTCAAGTATGGCACGGCAAGGCTAAGCACACGCTTAAGGATCAACTCATTGTAAGCACATTTGGTGAAATCCTCTCTCAGCGCTACCTCAAGTCTATTCGCGAGGATGGTGGACTTTCTTATAGCGTCAACTCAAGCGCAAGTCTTAGCTATGGTTTGAAGGATGAGTTCGTATTGGAAACCGTATGTCCTTTCACTCCAGAAAAGGCTGACTCTGTACTCCTCCTCATGCAACAAGGCATTGAAGAGATTGCACAAAATGGTGTGACCGAAGATGAACTTGATAAGGTTAAGGCCTACAAGCTCAAGAGCTTCAAGGATAACCAAACCAAGAATGAGTATTGGCAAAGCCTTATTCTTGCAAAGACCAACTATGGCAAGGATCAAAGTGAAAACTATGAAGAACTCGTTAAGAACATTTCTTCTAAGGATATCCAGAAGTTTGTCAAGAAATATTTGCTCAAGCAAAATAATTGCGCTTCAATCATCATGCTTCCCGCATCGCTGAAGCCATAAAACAAAAAGAAAAGAGGACGCCCCGTGTGTGAGGTGTCCTCTTTCCTTTTTTACTTATGCCCGATGGCACAATGTTTGAATGTCTAATTTCTTGATCAACCATCCCATCGTCTTTGAGGTGTTGTCCATCGTGTTGGCCAATGCTTTAAGAATAGCAATCAAGATCTTAATGATCAGTTCAATCCACGATAACGTTTTGTTTTCGCTCATAAATCCATAAATTTTAGGGTTAATAAATAGGTGTGATGATTGGCTTGTAGTGCCAAATCATCCGCAAAATTACAACGAGTCCATTCCTCGTTTGATCCTTTTGCCGCATGAAAGGGCTACTTTCCGAAAATCGTAAAAAAACTTAATATTAATTTAAATGTTATTTTGTTTCTGTAAAATAGCCTATTTTTGCGTTGTGATCAAACAAATATCTAATCTTAAAGACTTGATTTTATGAAACAAAAATCTTTACTTCTAACTTTTCTTTGGCTGTTTTTTATTGGTACTGCCTCGGCGCAACGGCCTTTTAAGACCACAACAATCGTTGATGGTCAGTTTGCAGCCAACACCACTTGGTACACCATGCAAATTGGATCTGCACAGCATTTGATTTCAGATAATGGCACCGCCGATCGCATTAGTCTTCAGAAGACGCTTACCGACCTCAGTGCCACTGAACTTTGGTGCTTTGTAGGCGATGCCACCACAGGGTATCAGATTTACAATAAAAATGCGGGTCCCGACAAGGTCCTTGCATCAAGTGCGTCAATGATAGCCATGAATGGTTATGGCGGCACAGGCGGTTCCACTTATCCCACGATGCAACCCGTAGGTGATTTACCCGAAGGTTATATTGCCGCTTGGGATATTCAGCCTTCCGATAAATTAGCCAATACCGAAGGCTTTTTCTTTGTGCTTCATGGCACCGACTATGCCCTGAATAATTTTGGGGGTATTGGTACCCTTGCGTTCTGGGCAGAAGGTAAGGATGCCAATTCTACAATCACCATTGCTTTTGCTGAAACAACCACTGAAATCAATGGTGCGAATGGTACCTTTACATCCAGCAATGCTGCTGGCAATTGGCATGGTACATGGTCAAGCACCGAACTTCCAGGATTTACATTCAGTACGGTTCAGAACAACATGATTCTTGAAGATGGCCATATCGTGGTTTATTCCGGTCTTTCTGGTTCATGCACACATCGCCTCACCGCTCCTGAAGGTTGCGTGGTTCATGCTTTGAATTTTGATGTCGCCAACCAAGGTGGCAGTTCCGATTATGCGTTAACCTTCTCGGTTTACGGAAACACTTATCCCACATCGGCTACCAAGCAAAACATTACGGTGGCGGATATTAATGAACGCATTGCTTCCTACACGCAAAGTGGTGCTAATAAAGGCGTTGTGCTCACCGACTATAAAGTGACGATACGTCGTTCGCTCATTGTGCCCGAACCTCATTTCGAAGTGTTCCCGACCCCTACAACGGGTGCTATTCCCTACCGAATCCCAGGAATTGCCAAAGCTTATAATGGCGACCTAATTGCCGTGGCTGACTATCGCCACAGTCGTGCCGATATTGGTATGGCTACCAATGGACGCATTGATATTCATGCGCGTATCAGTAAGGATAATGGTGCAACATGGGGCGATATCTTCCCGATTATAGAAGGTCAAGGTGGCGCGGCTGCGTCAACCAATTCTATGTATGTCGCTTTTGGCGACCCCTGTATTGTGGCAGATAGCGAAAGCCCACGTGTCATGGTGCTTACATGCTCTGGAAATGTCAGCTTCCCCAATGGTCAGCGCAACAATCACCAAGGTATTGCTCGTTTCTATTCAGAAGATAATGGACAGACGTGGGGAAAGCCAGTAGATATTTCCGAAGATATTTACAAGCAATTTGATGTCCGCACCGATGGTGGTATTCGTTGTATGTTCATCGGTTCAGGTAAAATCTCACAAAGTAAAACTGTGAAGGTAGGCGATTACTACCGTTTGTATTGTGCACCGCTTGTTAAGCTTGCCAATGGTTCAAATGTGAACTTTGTGTTGTACTCCGACAACTTTGGTGAAACGTGGAGCGTACTCGGTGGGGTTGAAAACTCACCCATTCCAAGTGGTGGCGATGAGCCTAAGGCCGACGAACTCCCTGATGGTAGTGTCTTAATCAGTTCGCGCACATCAGGTGGACGTATTTATAATATTTACACCTTCACCGACACAGAAAAGGGCGAAGGAAGCTGGGGCGCAGCCAAGTGGTCAAACAACAGCAATCATGGCGTTGTGGCTGAAAGCAACTCTACCAATGGCGAAATTCTCTTTGTACCTGTTGTCCGCCATGCCGATCAAAAACCGCTTTATCTTGCTTTGCAGTCTGTGCCTTTTGGTGGCGGACGTGCCAATGTCGGTATATATTATAAAGAACTTGAAACGCTTGCCGACTTCGTTTCGCCCGACAGTATTGCCAAGGATTGGGATGGACGTCACCAATCCAGTTATCTCAGCTCGGCTTACTCAACGATGTGCTGGCAAGCCGACAATACATTGGCCTTCGTATATGAAGAAGACACCCATGGCACAAGTGGTGGGGGCTATACTATCGTGTATAAGAATTACTCTATCGAGCAAATCACGGACAGCGCTTACAGCTACAGTCCTGATGTCGTGGCCCACGATATTGTGAAGGCGGGCATCCATACCCGTAAAATTCAGAGTGTAGATAACCTCGTTGGCGGTTATTCCGCTGATGCTGTGGCTGTTGTGGATGAGGCGATCGCAGCTTACGAAGCACAACCATCACTCAGCACTTATGAAGCCATCAATAAGGCTTGTTTGAATGCGCCCCGCCTTGCTGTTGAACCTGGTCAGATCTACCGCATTCGCAATTACGACCGAAAGAATGCATCGCTTTATTTAACGCCCGAGGCTTCGCGTTATACTGCGGCAACGAGCAATCTTAATAATGCCAACCAAATCTTCACGTTTGTTCCTGCCGCGACTGCAGGCGAGTACTACCTCCATAATCCTAACTACGGAACTTATTTAGGAAAGCTCACTGCTCAGGAAACACAACCCGCGGTCGTTGCGCAAACAGCAGATGCAGGAACGTGGACCATCAGCAGTGATGCGAATGGCATCAGCCAACTCATCAATGTTAACAGAACATGCAGTTTGGATGGTTTACATCTTGCAGGCGACAACCAGCGCTTGGTGCCCTGGCACAGCACGTCGGCTGCTTCATGGTGGTACATTGAGTTGGTCAATGAAGTACCTGTAACGATTCCAAAGTCTGGTTTGACCACGCTCCATGTGCCTTTTGCCTTCCAATTGGTAGATGGCATGAAGGCCTATGTGGCCGTTGAAACCACTGTTATTGATGATGTTGAATGTTTGTATATCGAACCTTTTGAGCCATCTGATCGTGTGGTCCCTGCTAATACGCCTGTGATTCTGCAAGCTGATGCGGGTTCTTACAATCTACTTTTTGCGAAGGAATCTACTGAAAATCCATCAGCAGTGGCTGAAGGTTGGAAGGGCACGCTTTGTGCCCAAAGCGTAAAGGGAGCGCTTGTGTTGAAGGATGACGCTTTCAGCAAAAACACCACAACAAATGTGCCTGCCAATAAGGCTTATTACCTCAATAATGGTACTGCCACAAAACTCACGCTAACAGAAACCAAGGGCGTTCCTGTGGGTATTGAACAAGTTACCACTCAAGCCTCTGTTCGCCTTTATGATTTGAACGGTCGTCGCGTTGTGCGTCCAGCTTCAGGCTTGTATATTACGTCTGAAGGCAAAAAGGTTTATGTGAAGTAATCGCTGAAGAATTGATATAAGCAAACAAGCGGACGAGATTTTCGTCCGCTTGTTTGCGTTGTGACAGGTTGTAAAATGGTTAATCGCGATGAATTTTGTGAAGGTTTCATTTATTTGTAATAAATTTTGCATATATTTGCAGATGATGCCCGAAAGGGGTTAAATGTTTACACATGCTATAACTATGGATTACAGAAGAATATTTGGAACTATTTTAATGTTTATGGGTTTAACGCTTGCTGCTCATGCTCAAAGCATGATGACCGATGAGCAGGTGTTGGAGTACATCAAGACATCCGAAGAAGCCGGAAAGTCAAGGACATTAATTGCCAAGGAACTCGTGGCAAAAGGTGTAACCCGCCAACAAGCGATGCGAGTTAAGGATTTGTATAAGCAAGCCACCAAAGGCGGTGCTGTTTCAACCACGCCAACTGTCGAACAGAATAGAACGCACAGCTCTTCTGTTACCACTGATTTTGAAGAGAACAAAGATCAGCAAAACACCATTTTCCTTCAAGATGACGAGAATGTAGCGGAGGTAAACGAAGTTGTGTTCGGCAGAAGCGTATTTCGCAATAAGCGTTTGAACTTCGCACCCAGTGAGAATTTAGCTACGCCTCAGAATTATAAGCTTGGTCCTGGCGATGAAGTGATTGTTGATATCTTTGGGGTCAATCAAACCACTTTAAGAAGTGTTATTTCGCCCGAAGGCAGCATCAATGTTGATATTTTGGGACCAGTTTACTTGAATGGCATGAGTATTGATGAGGCCAATCAATTTTTAAAGAAAAAGTTAGCCACGATTTATGCTGGTATTGAAAGCGAAGGCCAGAAAACAGAGGTGAAGTTAAGTCTTGGTCGCATCCGTAGCATTCAAATTAACATTTTGGGTGATGTCACCAATCCTGGTACTTACAACTTGTCCAGTTTCTCAACCGTCTTTCATGCCTTGTATGTAGCAGGTGGCATTAAAGACCCGGGTTCTTTGCGTGAAATTGTGGTCAACCGCAATGGCGAGCAAATCGCGGTTGTGGATGTTTATGATTTCTTGATGAATGGCAATCGCAGTGGTGATATTCGCCTTGAAGAAGGTGATGTTGTTTTGGTGCCCTCTTATAAGACCATGGTGAAGGTCAGTGGAAAGGTGAAGCGTCCCATGCTTTTTGAATTAAAGGATGGCGAAACCTTAGAACGTCTTGTTGAATATGCCGGGGGCTTTGCTCAAGGTGCCTATACTGACAATATCACCGTTGTGCGCCAGAATGGCAAGGACTATGAAGTTTGCTCAGTCAAAGAAGATGAATTCAAGACCTTCGCAATGCGCAATGGCGATGAAATAGAAGTGGGCGAATTGGTGTCGCGCTTTAAGAATCGCATTAGCATTAAGGGTGCCGTTTACCACGCTGGGGTGTATCAATTGGATGAGCGTGTCAACACGGTGAAAGGCTTGATTCAGAAAGCCGAGGGTTTGATGCCTGATGCCTTTACCAATCGTGCGTTGTTAAGTCGTGAGCGTGAGGACCGATCCTTGGAAATGATTTCGGTTGATGTTGAAGGCATATTAAATGGCACGAAGTCCGATATTGTCCTGCGCAATAACGATGAACTATATATTCCAAGTAAGTTCGACCTGTCGGATGCTGGAACCTTGACCATCAGCGGTGAAGTGGCTCACCCCTCTACTGTGGTCTATGCTGAAAACACGACCCTTGAGGATTTGATTATTCGTGCTGGTGGTTTGTTGGAAAGTGCTTCTTTAGCGCGTGTTGATGTCATCCGTCGTATGAAGGATCCCAACAGTACCAAGGCTACGTCTGAGATTTCAAAAATGTATAGCTTCAGCATCAAAGATAATTATGTTGTTGAGGGTGAAGCTGGGTTTAAGTTAGAGCCCTACGACCAAGTGATCGTTCGCAAGAGTCCTACCTACGTAACCAATAAATATATCACCGTAAGCGGTGAAGTGAATTTCCCAGGTAAGTACCCCATCACGCAGCGTGAAGAACGCCTTTCTGACTTAATCAATAAGGCAGGTGGCACAACGGACTACGCCTATATCAAGGGAGCGCGTTTGGTGCGTCAATTAACAAAAGAAGAGTACGAACGTATTAAGGCTGTTAAAGAAATTAACGATTCTATTTTTGGCGAAACCCTTGATACACGTTCCACCTACAGTGTCGCGATTAATTTGGAAAAGGCTCTTGAAAATCCCAAAAGTATTCATGATGTTGTGCTTCGTGAGGGCGATGAGTTGGTTTTGCCTGTTTACTCCAACACGGTGCGCGTGGAGGGTAGTGTGTTGAGCCCCAATGAAATTACTTTTGAGCCCGGTAAGTCCGTCAGCTACTATATTCGTCAAGCAGGGGGATATTCCGACAAAGCACGAAAGCGTAAGGTGTATATGATCACCATGAATGGTTATATCAAAAAGGCAAAGGGTTCCACAAAGGTAGAACCAGGTAGTAAAATCATTGTGCCTGAAAAGACCGACAGCGGAACAAACTTCAGAGATATCCTTGCGGTGGCAACAACGGCTTCTTCAATAGCAACCATGGCAGCAACCATTGCCAATATCTTAAAGTAGTCGCGTTGTAAGCTACTACTAACCTTCATAAACCTTAGTAATCAATATGGAAGTTCAAGCTAACAATAACGCTCCCAAAATGGTGAGGCGTGGTCAAGAAATTGATTGGGCAGCCCTTTTGGTGAAGCTTTTGAAGCATAAATACTTAATCTTAATCGTCACTGTTTCTTTTGCCGTTGTCGGGTGTTTCGTGGCATTAACTTCAACGCGCATATACACGGTAAATGTGATGTTGGCGCCCGAAGTGTCGGGTAATTCGCGTGCAGGAACAAGTTTGAAGGGCTTAACCAGTTTGTTGGGCGTTGGTAATTTGTCGTTAAACACCAGCAATGACGCACTCAACATTACGCTCTTCCCTGAAATCTGTGCCAGCACCTCATTCTTGGCAGGTTTGTTTGATGTGCCAGTCACACCCTATGTGTCGCCCAAGCAATTGATGCAAGGAGCGAAGCCCATTGATCCCCTCCCATTCTATGATTTTATGTTGGGAAAGCACAAGCCAAAGTCGGCCTTCGCGCAGTGGAAAGAAAGCCTCTTTAGCAAGGATGATGAAGGTGAAGTGATGTATGAACCCGAAACATCTTCTTCTTTCTACAACAAACAGCAAATGGCGGTCATCAAGGCATTGCGCAAAGCCATACGTGCAGAAGTGGATAATAAATCGGGTGTCACAAACCTGCAAATCGTTTTGACCGACCCCAAGGTGGCTCAGCAATTGGCTGATACGGTTTGTCAGCGCCTCCAGGATGTTATTACGAACTACCGCATCCAAAAGGCGGAGCAGGACTACCACTATTACAAGAAAATGGCGGAAGAGGCTCAGGAGAAGATGATTATCGCTCAGCAGAAATATGCTCAGAGTGTGGATTACAACCGAAGTGTGATTTTGCAGAGTGTGACCAACGAACGCCAGCGCCTCCAGCAAGAGGCGATGTTGGCGCAGGAACTTTATTCGCAAATGAAGACTCAGGAAAATCTGTCAAAAGCCAAGATTCAGGAAATGCGTCCTGTCTTTGCGGTGATTCAACCTGCAGTGCAACCCCTAAAGCCCAGCAACAGCCGGAAAAAGACGCTCCTTGTCTTTATGTTCTTAGGCTTTAGCCTGTCTGCCGCATGGGTGTTGTTTGGTCAAGACAAATTAAAGGAAATAAAAAGCCTTATTCAGAAATCAAAAGAATAGAAATACACACGAGGATGGTGCTCTATAGGCGCCATCCTCGTGTGTGTTTTAGAGTTTAGGGTTTAGAGTTTAGAGTTTAGATTTTGGGGCTGATCCCTGTGTCTGTCCGTGGTGAATCCACGTAGCAACCGCGCTAATCTGAGTCTTCTATAGAATCTATAGCTTTTATAGTCCCTATAGCATCTATAGAAATATAGAATATCTATAGCTTTTAGAATCTCTATATTATCTAGAAATTATCCCCCTATAGCATCTATCGCCAAGCATTTATTGCGCCGCATGGTTGTTGAGATTCTTAATATTAAATAAAAAGAAGGGGGGAGATTGTTTTTAACTTCTTAAACGTTTGGTGTGTTTTTAAATGATTTCGTATTTTTGAACAAAATTTCCTTAATTCTAATCAATTTTTATGAATCAAATGAAAAATATTGGTTTTTCTTTGTTAATCGCCTCGCTTTTAGGTGCGCCTCTAAGTACGTTGCCTATTGAAGCGCAGGCCCAGACAAGTGTGGTTCGGCAAGTAGGTCTCGTGAAGGGTTTCGTTAAGGATGATACTGGCGAAGCGCTCATGGGTGCCGTAGTTTTTGTAGAAGGCACAAAGATCACTGCTGTAACCGATAACGACGGTGCTTTTACCTTAAAAGGTGTTAAGTCGGGTACGAAGATTAGTGCTTCGCTCATTGGTTACGAACAAAGCGACATGAAGTGGGAGGGTGGTCCCCTTAACTTTGTGCTTAAGCCAGAAAATAACATGCTCGGCGAAGTGGTTGTAACGGCCATGGGTATTGTGCGCAAGGAAAAATCACTGACCTATGCAACGCAGCAGATTAAGGCCGATGAACTGATGAAGGTTCAGGATGCAAACTTGGTTAACTCAATGGAAGGTAAAGTCTCTGGTATTACCATCACGCCCTCTTCGGGTGGTGCCGGCGGTGCTTCAAAGATTGTGCTCCGTGGTAATAAGTCTATCTTGGGCAGTAACCAACCCCTTATCGTTGTTGATGGTATTCCGATGACCAACTCCACCCGCAATCAGATTGGCGACGTGGCAGGTTTGGTCACCACATCAACCTCTGAAGGTTCCGACCCCTTGTCTATGATCAACCCCGACGATATTGAGTCGATGAACGTGCTTAAGGGTGCGAATGCCGCTGCGCTTTATGGTTCAGCAGCCGCCAATGGTGTGATTATGATCACCACGAAGAAGGGTAAGGAAGGCAAGATTGGCGTTGCGTTCAATTCAAACGTAACTTTTGACGCACCGTTGCTCACACCTCGCGTGCAAAACCTTTATGGTGGTGCTCGCGTCAATGCCTTGGGTAATACAGTCTTTGGTTCCGACAGCTGGGGTGCACGACTCGCTGGTGGCGATAAGTATATACTCGACGTTGTGAGTTC
This sequence comes from Bacteroidaceae bacterium, assembly GCA_017628775.1. The sequence goes on from JAGBYN010000089.1 coordinate 26,698, forward strand.
CGATCAGCAATACAAGGCCGGAAGTATCAATCAACTCCGTTTGCGCCAGTATGCCGCAAATGATATTGACGACTTCTTCCAAACAGGTGTTAATACCAATAACTCTATTGCCCTTTCGGGCGGTACAGAAAAGGTGCAGACCTACGTATCGTTCTCAAATTCTCACAGTACAGGGATGATTGAGGCGAATAAGTATAACCGCAACACCTTGGCTTTCCGTCAGAGCTACAAACTCTGGGATCGCGTTCAGGTGGATGTGAGCGCCGATTATTTGCAAACAAAAACCAAAAACCGCATTTCGGGTGGTACGACGGGTAATCCCCTCTACGACCTCTACACCATGCCTCGTGATGTGGATTTAGGTTATTACAAGAACAACTATGCCGCACAGGGCACATGGATGTCAAGTGGCTACACCAATATCCTGGATGAAGAAGGTAATATCATTGGTCAGCAAGGTGGTGATATGTACTATGCGCTTAATGGTGATGGTGCTTTTGAAAAGGTTTATGGTCGTGCTGAACTCACCGACGTGATGCAACAATGGGTGTATCAGGATGCGATGCGCAACAATCCCTATTGGTTGGCCAATATGAACCGCAGCACCCAACGTGAGGATCGCTTCTCTGCTAAGTTCCAAGGTAAGGTTGATATTTACGACGGCCTCAGTTTCCAGGCTCGTGTGTCGATCGACCACACCAAGTATAACGAAGAAAGCAATCGTTATGCCTCTACCTGGGGACCCTCCGATATGTACCGTTACGGCACATACAGCTTAGGTAATAGTCGCACCAATGAAATCTATACCGACTACTTGCTGAGCTACAACAAAACATTCAGAAAAGACTGGAGCGTTTCAGCCACAGCAGGATGGGTGGGCCACGTTATTGAAGGACAGAATCACAGCACCTACATCGGCAATGCCACAATTCCTATTTGGACCAATGGCGTGCAGACAGGTATCTCAACCAAGGTCAACTATTTCTCACCCGATGGTGGTGGTAATGGCGTGACGAGCAAGGGCAAGAGCAGCAACTGGGACAAGGCTGCCCTCTTCACCGCACAGTTGGGCTGGAAGGAAAAGGTTTATATCGATGGTTCTTACCGCCGCGACTGGTATCGCGCTTTCAAGCAATTTGAATACCTCGGCATCGATGATAATTATGGTTACTTCGGCTTTGGTGGAAATGCCATCTTAAGTGAATTGATCGACCTTCCTAAGTGGTTCAGCTATGCTAAGTTCCGTATGAGCTATTCTGAAGTAGGTAACTCTATTCCAAACTCGATCTTCAATGCTGTGAGCGAAAACTTCGTGACGGGTTCAGTAACATCAGGTTCTTACAACTCATTTATCCCCATTCCTGAAAAGACAAAGTCGTTCGAAACAGGTTTGGAAATGCAGTTCTTTGAAAATGCCATGAACTTCGACATTACTTACTACAACTCAGCGATGCACAATTCATACTTGAACATCACTGGTTTGAATGGTAAGACACAACCCGTGAACTCAGGTTTGATTCGCAATCAGGGTATTGAACTCTCAGTGGGCTATAACTGGACCATCAATAACGATTGGAGCTGGAAAACAAATGTCAACTTCTCGTTCAACAGCAACGAAATTGAAAAGACTTACACCGACAAGTACGGACAAAGCAAGGAGATGGTGCAAAGCATTGCCAGCGGTAAGGTGCAGGTGCGCTACAACGAGGGCGACAGCTATGGAGATATCTACGTGACCGACTTCGCACGTTGGAAAGAAGACGTTTATGGTGGTAATGGTGAACTCCTCCATAAGGCAGGCGATATCTACATTGCAGAAGGCACAGGCAAGCCCGCTATTAATGGCAACTTGATGTATGTGTCTCAAGCAGGCAATGTGAAGGCTGAGAAGGGTAAGAAGTTTGGCAAGTATATTGGCAATTTAAATGCTGATGTTCAGCTCTCTTGGGCCAATACCTTCCGCTATAAGGATTTCAACCTTTATGTATTGATTAACGGCCGTATCGGTGGTAAGGTGATTTCACTCACCGAGGCTTACCTTGATCGTTTTGGTGTTTCAAAGCGCACAGGCGTTGCTCGTGATCAAGCAGAACGCTTAGGTCTTTACACAGCAGATGGTCGTCATGCCATGTACATTAATGAAGGTCGCGACCTCGTTGCTGTAGAAGATTACTACACCACACTCGGTACAAGCGATGCTTCAAGCTATATTTACGATGCTACAAACTTCCGTTTGCGCGAACTCTCTTTGGGCTATACCTTCCGCAACCTCTTTGGTGCAGGTAAGAACCTCAGCGTTTCTTTGATTGGTCGCAACCTCTTCTTCCTCTACAAGGATTCGCCAGTTGACCCTGATATCTCAGTTTCAACAGCCAATGGTTTGGGCGGTATTGATATGTTCAACGTACCTTCAGCACGCAGCTTTGGTATGAACCTTAAACTTAACTTCTAATTTTGAAGACGACTATGAAAAAAATATTATTTGCCGGTACGTTGGCACTCACATCTCTCGGTATGCTTCAGTCGTGTTTGGACTACGACGATCCGGGTTCGGAACTCTCTTCAAGCCAAACCACCATTGATGCAACGGTTTATCACGGTAATGTAGATTCTATTGATTATCTTCGTGATATTTCAATTGATGAATTGCGTCATGCCATTGATACGCTCAACAAGATGAAACTCCTTGGGCAGAGTATCACAGGTCAATATTGCTTGCGTGGTGCAAAAAATGGCGATGTGCCTGGGGCACACGCCTACCAACGCCAATTCAGCTTGGGCCCCGATGGTTATGCACAGTATATGGTGGTGCACCACAGGGACTTCATGTATGGTTCGTTGACTTCAACCTATAATGTGTCTGAAGATTTTAATGGCGACCCCTTAGGTTCTTACACCATGGTGAAGAATGCGTTGATGCCTTTGTTAAATCACCCCATTATTGATACCATTCCAGAGTTTAAAGCCATTAACTTGTTGTTCTATTGTGTTTCTGCACAGGAACGCGCCGACCTCTCAGGTCCCTACACGTACCTTGAGGATAAGCAGAACTCTGAGGAACCCACCGAGTACAATGACTTGCGCACCATTTATCATGGTATCAAGGAAAACCTCGACACCATCGTGGCGTGCTTGAAACACTATGAAACGTATCGTTCTGATGCCTACAAGCGTGAGTTCAAGAAGCTCCAAACGCGCTATTGCGTTACCAGTCGTGCGCTTATCACGGGCGACTTCTCTTTAGACAGTTATATTCGTCTGGCAAACTCCCTGAAACTTCGTATGGCGTTGCGCTTATCGAAGGTAGAACCCGAAACCGCAAAACTATGGGCTGAAGAAGCTGTTGAATCGGGCGTTATTGAAAATATCGACCAACAACATGGTCTTTATCCACAAGTATCGGGCTTCCGCCATCCTTACGTTGATATTTGCAACAACTGGAATGACCTCCGTCTTTGTGCCTCATTCGAAAGTCTTTTGATGTCGCTCAATCACCCCTACACCAAGTATGTGCTGACGAACAACTCACAACCCATCGTGAATGAAGCAAAGATGGAAGAGTTGCCCGCTCACAGCCGTATCGTAGGTCTTCGTGCAGGTCGCCTTATGCCCGACGGACAAAACTATCCTTTGAATCCCCTTGCTGCTTATTCAAGTGTTAATTCAAGTGCTATAGAAAATGCACCCCTCTACCTCGTGAAGTTTGCTGAAGTGTGCTTCCTTCGTGCAGAAGGTGCTTTGCGTGGCTGGAATATGGGTGGCACGGCTCAACAGTTCTACGAACAAGGTATTGAGCATGCTTATCTTGATGAACCCATGATGGGTGCTGATAGCTATCTCTCAGCGTTGGACGACTACATGAATCTCGAACAGGCGTTGCCTTACGTTCAAGTAGAAGCTTCAGGCGATGGTGAAGACTGGGAAAGCGTGACAAAGATTGGTGTGAAGTGGAACGATGCCGACGATCTTGAAACAAAACTCGAAAAGATCATTACACAGAAGTACATTGCCCTCTTCCCGCTTTCAACTGAAGCTTGGGCAGAAATGCGCCGCACTGGCTATCCAAAGGTATTCCCCGTTTTGAATACCGATGATGGCGATGGTTCTATCGAACAAGGCGATATGATTCGTCGTATCCCCTGGAATGCCAGCGACCCCATCGTTCAGCAGTTGATAGAGTCTTCAGGTATTCCTACTCTGGGTGGTCCTGACTTACAATCAACACGCCTCTGGTGGGACGTAGAAGGTCCTAACTTTTAAGGCAAGAACCAACAATGCGACTTGAATTTATGGTCTATACGCTTTGATGAGCTTAGTCGAATAATTTGAGAATTAGAGCATTCGGAATTCTTCTTCTTGATTTATTTTATCAAGAATTAATGAATTAGAGAATTTGGCTCCGCATTGCATGTCAATTGTTTAAATTCATCTTTTGATGAATAAAAATTCTCTAATTCTACAATTCTAGAAAAATTAAAAACTTGAGGATAAGAAAGAATAAGGATGTAATAGATTTTTAATCTAGATGTTTTGATGAGCAAAACTATATCTTATGCAAATAAAAACAGAGAGTATGGAATACATTTATCCGAAAGAGTCTAACATTCTCTTAGGATTAGCCTTGCAACTACATCGTGAATTAGGATGTGGCTTTAAGGAAAAGGTATATCAAGACGCTTTTGAAGTATTATTGCGAGAAAACAATATTCCATACGAACGAGAAAAACGATTAACAATAACTTATCATGGTGTAGTTCTTGAACATGATTTTTATTACGACTTCTTTTGCTTTGATAAAATAGGGATTGAAATAAAAGCTTTTAAGGATATTATAGGAGAATTTGAAGCACAAATTATTAACTACTTGCATGTAGGGAACCATCAATTAGGACTACTCTTGAATTTTGGTTCTAAAAGTCTTCAATACAAATTTTATCCAAATCATCCAGATTATAACAAAAGAGCAAAGAGTTGATTCCAAATTATCAACAAGATTAGGATTTTTTATTTTATCTAGATTTCTAGAAATTTAAAAACTTGAAAACAACATGATTTTTTAATCTAGAATTAGTGAATTAGCGAATTTAGCTCCGCGGTGTATGTCGTTAGATTATTCATTGAATAAAATTCTCAAATTCTCAAATTCTAGAAAACAAGAAAATATCAAGACTTAATGTTTTTTAATCTAGAATTAGTGAATTAGCGAATTTAGCTTTGCAGTGTATGTCGTTAGGTTATTTATTGATGAATAAAATTCTCAAATTCTCGAATTCTAGAAAACAAGAAAATATTAGGACTTAATGTTTTTTAATCTAGAATTAGTGAATTAGCGAATTTAGCTCCGCGGTGTATGTCGTTAGGTTATTCATTGAATAAAATTCTCAAATTCTCAAATTCTAGAAAATAAGAAAATATCAGGACTTAATGTTTTTATAATCTAGAATTAGTGAATTAGCGAATTTAGCTTTGCGGTGTATGTCGTTAGGTTATTTATTGATGAATAAAATTCTCGAATTATTCGCCTAGGCTCATCAAAACGTCTCAAATTCTAGAAATCTAAGAACTTGAAAACAATGTGATTTTATGATATAGAGTCACAAATTAAAAAACAATACCAAACATTAATGATATGATCAAAAAACGTTTATTTTTAGCAGGTCTTGGGGCAATGGTCCTTACGGCTTCTGCACAAGAATTTAAGGAAGGTTATGTCAATTGGGGATATGGTGGCACAGAATTTGGTGATATTGTCACTGAATGGAAGAAAGGCACACCCATCTCTGACGACGATAACTTCTTTATCTCACGCGTTAAGCCCCGTGAGCGTTTCCGCAACCAAAACACACAGGTACGCTCAGAAATCAATGAAAGCAACGATAAGAAATTGCTTTTGTGGGTGCCTATTAACTCAACCAAGAACAATGCACTCCCCGATGGTGTGTACGATTCTGAAGTCTTTAACATGTGGCCCTACGTCACACACTACGGCAACTGGACTGCACCCTTAGGTCGTGTGCCTGGTAACTTCCTTGATGTAGCGCATAAGAATGGTGTGGCTGTGTCTGGTGTGGCAGGTATTCCTTATGGTTCGCTCATGCAATTCCCCGATTGGGAAGCTTGTCTTGAAACCATGGTTGAAGCCGGAGCTGAAAAGGTGGCAGACTTCCACCACTATTATGGTGTGGATGGTTTGGGTTATAACTCTGAATTTGGTCAGGGTGCTTACATCCAGTCAATCTTGATTCCTTTCCACCAGGATTTGGTTAAGGCAGCACGCCAGAAGAATCCTTTGTTTGAAAATGTATGGTATGATGGTACCAACGACAACGGTATGATCACTTTCGACCAAGGTTTGGGCAGTCATAACGACGAAACCTTTGGTGCAGCAGGCGAAGAAGCAGCAGCGTTGTTCCTCAACTACAACTGGAACCGCTCAGGTCTTTTGGATAAGTCTGTTTCGTATGCTCAGGAAATTGGCCGTAACCCACTTGACCTTTATGCCGGTATGAACATGCAGGGTGCTGAA
>JAGBYN010000090.1 GCA_017628775.1 Bacteroidaceae bacterium
ATCTTCGATGCTAAGGCTGGTATCGCTTTGACAGACACATTCGTAAAAGTTGTTAGCTGGTATGATAACGAGATCGGTTACTCTAACAAAGTGCTCGACCTCATCGCTAACATGGCTAAGGTGAACGGATAATCCTAATCAGTATATGGGATATACAAATAGAGGACTGCAATCGCAGTCCTCTATTTTGTCTCTTCTTTCTCTACAGCCCGTTCCTGGTTTGTTTTGAAAACTAGATATCCAGCACTTTAGTAATAGTGTGCGTTATATAACAAAAAAAGACACCTTCAATGAAGATGTCTTTTTTGTTGTGCGCAGGATGAGACTCGAACTCACACGGCCTTGCAGCCACTACCCCCTCAAAGTAGCGTGTATACCAATTTCACCACCTGCGCTCGTATTCATTTTATAGATGAATCGAAACTTAGTGCCCAGAACAGGACTCGAACCTGCACGTCGCGAAACACTCGCACCTGAAACGAGCGCGTCTACCATTCCGCCACCTGGGCTACGTTGAGCGGAAAACGAGGCTCGAACTCGCGACCCCAACCTTGGCAAGGTTGTGCTCTACCAACTGAGCTATTTCCGCATTTTCTGTTTTGCGACTGCAAAGGTACACTATTTTTCTAAATACACAAAAATATTAACAAGAAAATATCGCACACTTCTAAAAAAATCGCAAAACAACAATCAAACTTGCCACATACACACTACAAATTCGCCACATCAAGTGCATTTTACGGCTCGTTTAGTTATGGTAAAATAATTATTTAACCGTTACTAAAAAAGGAATATTGTATATCAAAAATTATCTGAAGTTATTTTTTCACCATTACTTTCAAACTCTTCTGGTTCTTGCTGTTCCAATAACGTTTGCTCTTCCTTTTTCTTCAATGAACGCAAAAAGAAATACGAACGCATAACCATCAATAGTTCTAAAAGGGCATATACCATAGCAGCATAACCCATAATTTGAAACGGCACACTGGCTGCCTCTTGTGGACGGGAAAGAATAAACACACCGACGATAAGTATCACAACAGGAAACAGGTAATACACCCAAGCTACATTCATCCCTTTCCTACTTAAATCAACCCACTTCAGTAACTGAATCGCTCCAGCGAGAATAAGCAACACAGCAAGCAAATACATCAATATTCCGATAAACAAGGTTGGGAACAACAGTAAAATCACACCAAAAATAACACTCCCCGTTCCCACCACAGAGGGAAGCATAAGCGCTGCCTTTTCCTTCATAACAAAAGCGCCAATGGTTGTAACCAGTCCCGGAATCAAAAACAACAACCCCAAACCTTGAACAATCAACGTGGGAGCTAAGTCGGCATAACCAACCAACCCTACCCCCATAATCAACACAAGAATAGAACGCAAAAATGCGTTTCGCATCAAACTTTCCATATACTCAGAAAATTAATTAGGAATAAATTCGTAGCAAATTTATGAATATCTTTCAAAACAAAAAACCAATATCGTGTTAATATTTCTATACGTATGTTGCGTTAATAAAAAACAAAGGCAATCCGCATGTCATTGTAAGGACCGCCCCCCCGTGTCGACCCATCGTCAACCCACGTACACACCGGCCACATAACACAGATAAACACAAATAAATAACGATTAACGATTAATGATTAATGGACTGAATTTAGTAAGGAGTGAGGAGTGAGTAATAACCGTCCGGATGGGAACTCCTAAATCCTCACTTCTCACTCCTCACTCCCTACTTCTCACTCCTCACTTGAAATAACTCTATTATCTGTACTCTATAATAAAGTCCTCCCACTGAAGACACAAATGAACACAAATATAATCAGTGTCAATTTGTGCGATCTATGGGAGAAAAACCACCATAATATTCCAGATTTTTAAAAAATTTCAAAAAACTGAAAAATATCATTTTGTCACAATGTTAAAAATTACAGAAAAATGTTAAACGGGTAAATACTGCTCCGAAACCGAGTTTTGAACCAAACATACTTGGTACTAAAAATTCCAAAGGGAGAAATTTTTCCTTCGTAAGGAGAAATTTTTCTTTCGTGCGACCTTATTTTTCACTCTTTTTAAGCCTTTTTTAGGTCAAAACAAGCAAAAAAGGAGCCCATTGGGGACTCCTTCTCTTCTCTACACAAATTTACAACATTTCTTGCCGAAATCCAAATTTGAAAAAACCACCCAAAATTCCGGATTTTTAAATTCTCATCAAAAACTTTACAAAATGTCTGTTTTTGGGGCGTTTTTCTGACATTTTGTTTTTTTTTGCCATTTTTCGAATTGCACACAAAGGATCAAAACCCCTCAAAAGATGTTTTATATTTTATGGATGTTCTTTTAAGAATCTTTTAGTTCATAAAAAACAGCTACCCAATGGATATCTTGGGTAGCTGTTTTTCTTTAATAAAATATTCTTGTCTGATCATTAAAGGTAGGTTCTATAAATTAGCTTGAGGCGATTTTGCTTAAGATTGTAGAGGATTTTTCTTTTTATCGACGAAGAAGCGTAGCGGGCTACGTTTCAAGGAGATAAAGAGAAAAATACCTAAAAGATAAGCAAAGCGACCAAGTCGAGAATCTACCTGAAAAAAAATGAGAAATACTAATTTATAGAACCTACCTAAACAAAGTAACGAATTCTAACCTACATCTAATCGATAATCTGTTCGTTTTCCTTTCGTATCTCTGCAGGCAATCTAAATGAAACATACAGTTCTAAAAATGCACCGATAGCCAATAAAACCATCCATGATTTTTCTTGCAACGGCAAGAGTCCATGCGCGGTAAGCATAAAAACAAAACCCGAAGCAATAATCAAGCATGATGCTATAACCTGCTGACGACGCAAGCGTTTAATCGTGATATTTTGCCCCTCATAGCGTTGCAACAACTGCATACCACCAAAAGCAACAGCACCCGACAAGTACACATACGGTGCATAGGGCATTAAAGAAACTTCTACAGGCATAAATGCCCCTATAAGCAGCAAGATACCACCTATATTATAGAGATACATTTGAAATTTTGTCAATTCTTTCATAACACTGTATTATTTTATAGAGTACAGAGCGTATAATCGAGTACAGACAACAGAGTACAGAGTACAACTGCCATGCGGGAGAACATCGTCTACTCAGCAAACGAACTCGTCTACTCGTACCTATAAACTCGTCTACTAAATCACTACATTTGATTATTCTATAACGTAAACATCCTCGTTTGGCGTTTTCATAAAAAGGCGCATGCGTGCCACTTCTTCAACCACGTCGGGATCGTTTTGCAAGGCTCTCAACTCCTTTTGCGCCAACTCAAACTGCTCCTCGTATTGGGCAATTTCTTCACGAAGCGCATCATTCTTAGCACGAATTTCCTTTCTATTCAGCAAACTATTTTCGTCGGTCACACACAAGATGAGCGCAAACAAAATAATCGTCCAAACGAATTTGTATCGCCAGATTTGAGAGAATATAGCTTGAAAATTAATTTGGGGCATATCTAAGGACAATATTAGTAACAATGAAATAATAAGTTCGGATAGTCTTAATTGTATTTTTAGCTGTTCTTGATTTATACAGAAGGAACATAGCGGGCTATGTGACTGATGATCAAAGACAAAGGCGGCAAAAAAAACAATTCTAAAAATATCCACAAAGAAATATTGTATATCAAAAACTGTCCGAGGTTATTTTCTGTCGTTACTTAGTTTTGAAATTCATACCCCACGCGTTGCAAGAACGTAGAAATTCTCGGATGACGCAAAAAATTAGTTGGGGCTTGTTTTAAAATAAAATGAACCTGAGGGGTGATAATGGGCACTGGATACTGATTACAAATCATCATAAAAATTCCAGGACCAAGCACATTGTCGAAATTATCAATCACAAAGCTTGTTTGTAACTTCTCTGTTTGAATATTCAATGAATCTTCTATCTGAGTTATCTTATCCAATTCATGTATAGACAATGCGCCGGTCATCATCAAGCGAATTCGATGTTGATGAAGAATTTCCCATTCGCGCTGAATGGCGTTTATTTTTTCGAAATAATTGTTTAGGCGTTGATTTAAAGCACCTCCTGTAATATTATTACCTAAATGAGTAACACTAACATTCATATCGCCGTGTTCTATCACGATAGGCATCATGGTATATCCATCAACATCAATATGACCTAAAACGATAGAATCAACAGGTCCTGAAAAGACGAATTGCCCGTGCACAACATCACATGAATCCATATACACGCGTTGTTCATCCTCGCCCACTACTGTGAGGTATAGTTTCTTCCCATAGATTGAACCTTGCGACAAATCTCCAGAAATACTGTACTGATTTGAGCAAGCTATGAGCGATAATAAACTAAGGATATAAAAGAAGAACCTCATGAACCGAAATCTTGTTTTCTTTATTTGTTGTGCAAATATACATTATACTTTTATATTACGTAAGAGTTTTAGACCACGTATTCCGTGTTTTTAATATTTTTTAGGAATGCATAACAACTAAACATATCACAATGTCGAACTCAGGGTCGCACAGATTGAAAACAAGTCGGAGTTAGAAAAAACTAAATCAGACTTAAGAAAAACTAAATCGGACTTAGTTTAAATTATCTCAGACTTAGTTTTTCCATCTACAACTGTTATGTATGTCCTTAAAAAACAACTGTAATTTATATTTATTACAGACACATCGCGCTATGTTAAGATTTTCTTGTAAATTTGCAATAATATAACAGAAGTTTCATAAGTCCAACTTCTTAGTTTTTAAGGTTAGCGATTAACGATTAATAACCTACGGCATACCATCGTTTAACTCACACTTTCTTGTCTACTCTTACCCATTAACTTGTTTAAGATACGAAATAACCTTAAAGCGTTCATCAGTTGCAAATTAAACCATTTTATTATGAAAAAACTACTTTCGCTTCCTCCCAACCTTGTTGATGCCTTCCACCGTGTGACAGGGAAAGACCATGAAACCTATTTTTGCACCTCTGACCCTGCTGGACGAAAATTAGGCAGTGGCGGTGGCACTACTTGGTTAATTGAAGATTGCTACCGCAAGGAAGCTGGCAACATAGCATTTGACGAATGGTTGGCACAGGAGAAACGTATCTTGCTACATGCTGGCGGTCAAAGCCGACGCTTGCCCATGTATGCCCCAAGCGGAAAGGTACTTACGCCCATCCCTGTGTTTAGATGGCAAAGAGGACAACATATTGATCAGAATCTACTTGACCTCCAATTGCCTTTGTACGAGCGCATTTTAAACAAAGCGCCCCAAACACTTCGCACTTTGATTGCAAGTGGCGATGTATATATTCGCGCCACTCAACCTTTGCAAAATATTCCTGAAGCCGACGTTGTTTGTTATGGTCTTTGGGCTGACCCCGAATTGGCAAGTCACCACGGCGTGTTTGTGATGGACCGCAACAACCAAGAACGTTTGGACTTTATGCTTCAGAAGCCTTCGATCGAAGAACAAGCTAAGTGGTTGCAAACGCACTATATCTTAATGGACATCGGTGTGTGGTTGCTTTCTGATCGTGCGATTAAGGCCTTATTAAAGAAAGCGCCTGTGAGTGAAACAGGAGAAATGGAACGTCCGTACGACCTCTATTCAGAATTTGGTTGTGCACTTGGCGAACATCCATCGTTGCCCGATGCGGATTTGGCCGACTTAACCGTTGCAATCCTTCCCTTACCTGGCGGGGAGTTCTACCATTTCGGAACAACGCCAGAATTGCTCAGCTCTACTGAAGCCATCCAGAACCTCATTAAGGACCAACGTTTCATTATTCAAAGAGAGGTGAAACGCCAATCGTCGGTATTCACACAAAACTGTGTCATTGCGAATCGTGCAGACAGCAGCAATGAGCAAGTGTGGATTGAGAATTCACGCCTTGGCAAGAATTTCTTCTTTACAAAGAGAAACGTCATCACAGGGGTGCCTACAGAAGATTGGGCAGCTAACGTGTGCGAGGGGGTATGTATTGACGTTGTCCCTGTGGGAGAACAAGCTTACGCTTTACGCCCCTATGGTTTTAACGACACATTTAGAGGCGCAATTGCAGATACTCGCGTGACCTTTATCGAAAAGCCATGGCAACAATGGTTGGACGAACGAAACATTCCACACGAAGCAATGGGCAATATGGCAGATATTCAAGCCGCCAACATCTTCCCCGTTTCGGACAACCTTCAAGAACTTGGTTTGTTGTTGCAATGGATGATTGCTGAAAATGGCGATGATTCACTCACACAAAAGTATTTGGAATTGCCAAGAATGTCGGCCGACCAAATAGCAATTGAAGCCAACCTTGATCGCCTCGTAGCACAAAGAAAGTCATTGATGGCTGTTAATTTGCCTGCTATTGCAAAGAATTGGAAGAATAGCATTTTCTACCAATTGGACTTGAAAGATGTATCAGAAAAATACAAAGCCTTACAAATTCCTCAACCTCAAGAATTATCGATCGAAGCACCATTGATGACGCAAATTCACGATGCGATGTTCAGAGGCAATGAAGAAAAAGCGTTTGCGCTTTTGCGCGAAGGACTCACCGATAGTGTTTTGTCGCAAAAGTGTCACCCCAAGAAATGTACTTTCGACGACCAAATCGTATGGGGCAGAAGTTCTGTGCGCATTGACCTTGCGGGAGGATGGACCGACACCCCACCTTATTCGCTCATGATGGGTGGTAACGTAGTGAATGTGGCAATAGAAATGAATGGTCAGCAACCTTTGCAAGTTTACGTTAAGCCATCAAAAGAATTGGCGATCATTTGCCGTTCCATCGACTTGGGCGCTATTGAACGTATTGAAACTTATGAAGAATTGCGACAATTTAACCGCATTGGTTCACCATTCTCAATTCCCAAAGCGGCTATGGCACTTGCAGGATTCCTTCCTGGATTTGGACAAGAGGAATACCCTACCCTCCAACAGCAACTGAAAGCCTTTGGCTGCGGCATTGAAATCACATTGCTGTCGGCAATTCCTGCTGGTTCCGGATTAGGCACAAGCAGTATCTTGGCAGCAACAGTGCTCGGTGCACTTTCCGACTTCTGCACTTTAGGATGGGATAAAAACGAAATTTGTAATCGCACCCTCGTTCTTGAACAATTGCTCACAACGGGTGGCGGATGGCAAGACCAATATGGTGGTGTACTCCATGGCGTAAAACTCTTGCAAACACAAGCAGGCTTCGACCAAAGCGCCGTTGCAAGGTGGGCACCCGACACGATATTTACCGACCACGACAAGCGTTTCTGCCACCTACTCTTCTATACCGGTGTGACACGCACTGCAAAGAACATCTTAGCAGAAATTGTCAAGGGCATGTTCCTTAATAGTTCTACACACTTGAGTTTGTTGAACGACATGAAGCAACATGCATTGGCCATGTACGATGCGTTGCAAACGGCTGACCTTGATGCGTATGGCAGACTCTTGCGCCAAACGTGGGAACAGAACAAAGCACTCGATGCGGGCACAAATCCGCCTATCATTGAAGAAATCTGCAAACGCGTTGATGACCTCTGTGCGGGTTACAAACTGCCAGGAGCTGGTGGCGGTGGATTTATGTATATGGTGGCAAAGGATATTGAAGCTGCCCACCGCATACGCGAATCGCTGACCAATAACCCCATCACCCCAAATTCGCGCTTCATTGACATGAGTGTTTCTACAACGGGGCTTCAAGTGAGCAGAAGTTAATGCACGACTCATTAAGAACCATGAGATAAAAATAATGAGGGTGTGTCGAAACGCAAAATTTCAGCACACCCTCTAAAGTTTTGTAAGAGTGCGTAAAATGTACTGAAGTACATAACCAAATCCGAATTTGAGGAACAACTCAGCTGTTTGCTCAATATGACACAACGCCATCATTAAGTCATTATATATGTTATCTAAATTCATTTATTTGTTAGGGCGAGCACTCTTAATATTAATAACAACTGTGGGGATTCTGTCGTGTCAGGAAAAATCAAACCTCGTTGTTGTTGGGGTGTTTTGCATCAATGATTTTCATGGTGCCTTTTTGCCTGAAGAAAACGAAGGAAAGCCTGGTGCATCAAACATTCTGATAACATTAGATTCACTAAAAAAAACATACCCCCACCACGTCACAATCGCTGGTGGCGATAATTTTGGCGGTTCCTTTTTATATAAAGCCACCCAAGGCAGTTTGCTACATCAGTTTTATAAGGCAGCAGACATTAAATTCTCAGCAATAGGCAATCACGAATTTGACGATGGCGAGCATGGTTTATTAAAAACTCAAACCAACAACTTAACCTACCTCTCTGCCAATATTAAAGACAGTTTAAGCAACACGCCATCCTATGCTTCGCCATACGAAATCTACGGCATCAACATCTCTGATACATGTCGCTTAAATGTGGGTTTCATTGGGCTCACCACCTCTTACACTCCCTATCTTGTTGATGCAAAAAACATTAAAGGCCTCACATTTAGCGGTGACTATGACAAAATTATTCAAGCATATGAACCGCAGATGGAAAATGCTGATCTCACCCTCTTAGTTGCGCATATTGGAACGTATCAACAGGGTGCTAATATAAAATGGTGGGATCCTAACAGCCATGAGTTAAACCAAATAAAGTCACCACACATTCATGGCATTTTCACAGCCCACACCCACGAAGAGGTGTGCGGCAGGATTAACGATATGCAATACCCTGCAACGCAAGCTGGGATTTATGGCAGAAATATCGCCGTCATGAAAATTGTTTACGACACGTTGCAACGAAAAGTCGTGAGCGTCATTCCAGAGTTGTGCCCTGTAAACACACAAGCCCAAACGCCACATCCATTCCAAAGCGTCATTGATTCAGCCATACAACATTCAACCATCCATCAATTACCGCTAAATGTTCATTTGTGTCGTGCTGCAACAGACATGCCACATACCAAAAGCCTCAAATACAGCCATACTGAATTGGGCGACATTCTCTGCCGTTCATACGCAGATGCTTTTACACTTGCAAGCAACGCCACCCCCGACATGCCAATCATTGGAATTGCTCATTTTGGCAGCATCAGGCGAGAGGTACGCCAGGGAAACATTTCAGTATTTAATGCAGGCGAAATCCTGCCATATGCGAATAAATTGAGAGCATTCCATTACACGGGTAAAGAATTAAAGGAACTCTTAACCTTTGGCTTACACAACAAGAATTACGGATGGATGCAATCTGCAAAAGTGGAAATGACCTGCAACAATGAAACAGACCTAAAAGTCATCGCAGTTCACTACCACAATTCAGATAGCACAAAGATAGAGATTACGGATCACTCCGAATGCATTATCGTTGCCGATGATTTCATGGTCATAGGAGGCGATGGGTATCCAATCAAATTCTTCCCTCAAGAACGCGAAATTGTGTCCAATCTTCCCAACACTTCTGAAGCCTTTATGAACTATTTAAAACAAAGAAAAAGCATTGGCGGACAAGAATATCTCATGAAGAAGATTAATATACAAGGCACGAAATTTCAATCTCTTGAAGAAATAAATTCAAGGTCGTAAACATTAACGGATACATAATAATATTAAGGAAACAATCATATATGTCATTAGTTATACCTATTCCAAATTCAAAAAATGGACATTGCGCACCATTTCACTTCACAAAGCCAGCCGACTGTATTGAAAGCACGCAAGGCATTAATAAATCTATTCTTTTACCAGAATGGGCGAAAACATCTTTTGTTCAATTAACATGGCCCCACGAAAACACCGATTGGGCATACATGCTACAAGATGTTTATAATTGTTACTTACAACTCACGTATGCTTTAGCACAATGCACTAAAGTTTTAATTGTAACTCCTAATCCAGAAGAAATTAGTGACTTTTTAAAAGAACGCCTGCCTAATACGCTTTTAGAAAACATTCAATTGTTCCAATGTCCAACCAACGATACTTGGGCACGCGATCATGCCTTCTTAACATGTTGCAAAACCACAGAAGGTTGCAAAAAGATGCAATATTTAGATTTTAAGTTTAATGGTTGGGGCGGAAAATTTGAAGCCAACCTGGACAATCAAATCAACAAAACATTATATGACAATAATGTTTTACATGGCGACTACATCGACCATTTAGACTTTGAACTCGAAGGGGGAAGCATCGAAACAGATGGCGAGGGAACGCTGCTCACAACCTCTACCTGTTTGCTTAATCCAAACCGAAATCCTCAGTTCAGCAAAGAAGACATTGAGAACAAGCTCAAAGATTGGTTTGGCATCAACCAAGTACTATGGTTAGAACATGGTTTCCTGGCTGGCGACGACACTGATTCTCACATTGACACCTTAGCGCGTTTATGCCCCAACAACACCATTGCTTATGTGACATGCTCAGACGAGAGCGATATGCATTACGAAGCCCTCAAAGCAATGGAAAACGAATTAATGGCATTCAAAACCTTAAGCAGCGCCCCCTATCGATTGGTTGCTTTACCCATGGCAACACCAGCCTATGACGAAGACGGAGAACGTTTGCCCGCCACATACGCCAATTATTTAGTGGTCAACAACACTGTTTTAATGCCAACCTACAACGATCCTAAAACCGACCTCGCCGCAAAGGATGCCTTAGCAAGTGCTTTCCCAGGCTATGAGATTATTGGCGTAGATTGTCGTGCGTTAATACGCCAACACGGTTCTTTACATTGTGCCACCATGCAATACCCTTGCATTTAAACCACCATTAAGCCATACAATGAAAATCGGAATTATCCAGCAGTCATGCACTGCTCACATTCAAGAAAATAAAGATAAGTTAGCTAAGAATATCGCTGATGTTGCAGCACAGGGGGCTGAACTCGTAGTGCTTCAGGAGTTGCACAACTCGCTCTACTTCTGCCAGGTCGAAGCGACTGACAATTGCGACCTTGCAGAGCCCATCCCCGGTCCCTCAACCGAATTCTACGGAGCCATCGCACGCAAGCACAACATTGTGCTCGTCACTTCGCTCTTTGAGCGCCGTGCTCCCGGACTTTACCACAACACGGCAGTCGTGTTTGAAAAAGATGGCAGTATCGCCGGGAAATACCGCAAGATGCACATCCCCGACGACCCCGCCTACTACGAAAAGTTCTACTTCACACCAGGCGACATCGGTTTCCAACCTATTCAAACAAGCGTCGGAAAACTCGGCGTGCAAGTGTGTTGGGACCAATGGTATCCCGAAGGAGCACGACTTATGGCGCTTGCCGGAGCCGAGCTCCTCATCTATCCCACCGCCATTGGCTACGAATCCTCTGACACACCCGAAGAACAAGAGCGCCAGCGCGAAGCTTGGACCACTGTTCAGCGCGGACACGCCGTGGCCAACGGACTCCCCGTTATCGCCGTCAACCGCACAGGCCACGAGCCCGACCCCTCGGGCCAAACCAATGGTATCACCTTCTGGGGCAGCAGTTTCGTTTGCGGACCACAGGGCGAATTCCTTTATCGCGCCAGCAAGGACCAAGAAGAAAATGTGGTTATCGATGTCGACATGAAACGAAGCGAAAACGTACGCCGCTGGTGGCCCTTCCTTAGAGATCGCCGCATCGAAAACTTTGCTGATTTAACAAAACGGTTCATTGATTAAAGACAAAAGGTAGATATAACAAAAAAAGAAGCTGAATGCCACGCGTGACGTTCAGCTTCTTTTTTGTGATATATAGGTGTCCGGTAAATGTATTTAACATTATTGGTGTCCGGTAAAATAAAAATTATTACTGTCCGCTAAAACTTATCGAATCAGAAAAAAGAAAGGGCTGATCTCCGATTTTGGAGTTCAGCCCTTTTTGGTTATCTTTGAGTTACCACACTTAAAGGTTAACCATGAGCAAAAGTACACATTTTTTCGGACAG
>JAGBYN010000091.1 GCA_017628775.1 Bacteroidaceae bacterium
TTATTGAAGAAAGCCATTGTTTCAGGAATAGGTGTTGCTGTCAATCCTATCAACTTGGCAGTATCGAAATATTCAAGAACCTTTCGCCAATTGCCATAAATAGAACGGTGACACTCATCAATAATGATAAGGTCAAAGAAATCATGGGGCAAATTAGGATTTTCAGGAAGTACAACTTCGCTTGTGGTGTTGTCTGCGTCATCATCGTCCGTATCAGTTATATCTTCCCCTTTCAATAAAGAGAAAAGACGCTGAATAGTCGATATAACCACATTACTATCACTTGGTATTTTAGCAGATTTCAAACGATTGACAGAATATATAGTGTTGAATGCATCTCCATTCTCCGTTAAGCGGAATGTACCAAATTCACCCTCTGCCTGCTTACCAAGATTATTTCGGTCAACCAAGAAAAGCACACGACGCATCTTGGTATATGCCAACATTCGATAAGAAGCCAAACATGCCGTGTAGGTCTTACCTGCTCCTGTAGCTAACACCATCAATGCTCTATTCTGCCCATTACGGAAGCTCTTATCCAATCCATTTATAGCTTCGTATTGGCATGCACGCAAACCTTTTGGATTCAATGTGGGCAATCCTGCATAAGGGTCTTCAATACCAAGCAGCTCTGCCAACTTTTTAGGTTTATGCATGACAGAAATTTCTTCGTAGGTAGAATCTTTCTGTCTATAATCCCTGCAATAATGATGCTTGCCGTTAGACGTATATATGAAGGGAAGAGGCTTTTGGTAAGCCGTATAATAAGAA
Source organism: Bacteroidaceae bacterium (assembly GCA_017628775.1). Next base: position 772 of record JAGBYN010000091.1, read on the forward strand.
GGAACACCTCTAGCATATCCTTCTGCTTGCTCGCATACAATTTGCTGCGCAACATCTATTTCTTCGCGCTTTGCTTCTAAAACGCCAACAGCCATTCCATTGATGAATAGGAAATAGTCAGCCTCTTTATTTCCTATCAACAATGCTTCTCTAACCGCAACCGCATTACTATCAGCTTCAAACTCATCACGATTGATAACTTTCCAACCGGCTTCTGTTAGCCATTGATCTATTTTCACTCTTGCTTTTTCTTCTGGCTTCATATGTCTATCCTTTCGCAGATAATTCCGTATTATCAGAAGTTCCGTTATATAAAATACAAGTCTAATATTCGTTCGTCAGAATCACTGACGTTCGTCTTCATCCGTTATTAAATCTTTTAAGTCAACTTGGAGAATCCTGGATATAGCCAAGAGTGTTTCCAAATCTGGTTGGTATCTATTACAAGCATAGCTGTTAATTGTACTAAAACTTTTGCCGACTTGCTTTGCAAGCCACGTTTGGGATATTCCTTTTTGATCAAGAACGATTTTTATTCGATTCAATTTCATATTACTCCATATTTTGAAACAAAAATAATTTAAATTTTGCGATAATCGAAAAAGCATGGCTGTAAAGTTCAAAAACACATGCAAAATAGGACGAATTTCAGTGCACTGATAGTAATTCGGATGACAACTATTAATTTTATACATCCTCTTTACTTTAATTTATCCACATTATATGTATGCGAATGATAAAGAAAAGTTATATGTTTAAAGGTAAGGAAAAAGAACTGTATATTACTCCTTCCCTACCTTCTTATTATATATTTGCCAGCCAAAAGAAAAATATGATTTCTTTTGGCTTACTAAAATTATACGTTGTGACACCCAAGTGACATTATTTTCTTTTCGTGGCAAATTTACGCTCCATGAAAATACTTATATATCTTAATATAAAGACTATTGCAATTATGCTGTTACAACCTACAATATTGTAGCCTAATACCACAACCATCAGCTGGTATCTATACAAGGCCCATACTTAATGCCACAACAGAAATAGCATTGGCTACATATCGTGAATCGTTCTTCTTAAACGACCCTCTCCTCAGTAGAAATAATGATTACGACGGAAGCCCGTATTTTGAATTTGTGAGATAATAATCAATCATTTATTGGCGAGAATTGATGGTATTATTTGTAAAACATGTTTCCCGTGAGATTCTCACGGAAACCATTGCTATTCTCGATTTTTTATTCTAATTTTACATCCAAAAGATGTTTCATTCTTGTATTTTCAAAAAACATCCATTATGATAGAATCGTTTATAGTAAAGAATTATATGTCCTATAGGGATCAGGTGGAGTTGTCATTTCTAGCTTCAAAAAAGGAAAAGGCATCTACATTACCGCCTGAGTGGTATCAGGAGATTGACGGCAAGCGTATCTTACGTTTGTTGCTTTGTGTTGGTCTAAATGGAACAGGAAAAACCAAAATGATAGAGGCGCTACAATATTTGCGTATGCTTGCTATTTACAAGCCCCAAAAACCTACAGATCATCCTGCATATAGACCATTCCTTTTGGATGAACAATCAAGATATGAGCCTTCAGAATTATCGCTAACTTACTATATTAACAATATCTGCTATTATTATTACATTAAGATAAGCGAGAAACGTATAGAAGAAGAGATTCTAAAGCAGCAATCACCTAACGTTTTATTGTATCACCGTTTATACAATGCTGATACAGACACTGTGGCTATCAAATTTGGTCCTGATAGTGATATTAGTAAGAGCACTCAACAGGCACTGAAGTTGACTGTAATTCAGAATTCGTCCGTTTTATCTGTTTTCGGTTCCTTAAACTTAGAAAGTCAATCATTAAAATCAAATTATGATTTTTTTGATAAGCACATCAGTTTGATTCGCAAATCTGCCAATCAGAAAATTGCGGATAAATTAAAAACAGGTAATCTAGAGAGAGATTTACAAGTAAAAAGGATGTTGCTTCAACTATTAAAGGACGTAGGTACAAATGTTTGTGACTATGAAGTGGATGAGGTTACGTTTAATATCTCTGATATAGAAAAGAGTGTTCCTGAATTGCTACTTCACCAAATACAAAAAGAACATCCTGGTGGTCAAATCTCACAAAAAACATTAAGGCTCATACACTCTACTCCTTTAGGAAATAAAAGCCTTGATGATAGTTATGAGTCATTAGGCACGATGAACATCATAAAGCTTCTTCTTGTCATGTATGATGTTGTGATTGGACGCAAGTGTTCATGTATTGATGAAATTGAATATGGTATCCACACCAAGGCTTTGGACTTTTTGCTCAAGATGTATCTTATGATAGCGGACAACTGCCAATTAGTGGTTGCAACTCACGATCTCTCGTTATTGAAGTCTAAAAATCTTAGAAGGGATGCTGTTAGAATGTTTGAGAAGGATGAGTATGGTGTGACCCAAATCAAACGTATGTATGTACATAACACTTTGAATTTCGCTAATGTGTATGAAAAGATTTTGGATGAACAACTTGGTCTTATGGCAGAGAGTCTTGATTCGCTTAGTAAATACAAGGAATTAATACAAACTTTTTACGACAAATTCGAAAGCAAAAAGCGTGAATAGTTAACGCATTACTTGAACGTTTACACTATTTTTAACCCATTTCATAAAATTATCCGTGGTTTTTTCACGGATAATTTTATGAAATGGGTATTAATTTGTATCTTTGCACCTGGAGTTCATACTAAGACCCCGGGTAGGACCGGTTGAACGTCCCCAAGGCTTATGAAGCAAAAAATACTTTTTAAAACAGAGTGTTCAATTATTAAGGCAGAAAGGAGGCATTCATGACAAAAGTAAAGAATGTATCAGGATCAAGCAGATTTGCAGTGCCCAATGGTTATTCATCTTGGCTAGATTATTGGGAGAAACAGACTGGCACAAAAAAATATACTTGTGGTGCCAGTGGTTGTAGCAACAGTGATTTGGTTGGTGCTCACGTTCAGAAAGCAAACAGCAGTGACAAGAGTTGGTATATTACCCCACTCTGCAAAGCTTGTAATCAGAGAACGGATGAGTTTGATGTGTTCTGGGATCTTGTTCCCGTTCCATCAAATCTTTAATATGTCACTCTGCAGCTTACCTTAAGGTAGTCTGCAGAACCGTTTAATTAATCTTCAATTATTATCATAATATGTTTGTAAAAGGTATAGAAATAGCAACAAATTATACAAGACCGATTCGTTCGATTCTTCGTAATTATGGCAGTAACGAAGTTTTTCCTGGATGTTCCACATGCATTATCATTAATGACCAAGGCTGGTTGTTGACATGCAAACATGTGACAGAAGGACTTATCAAACCTGCAGATGTAATTAACAACAAATATGCTCAATTTAAGGCTGATTTTGCAGGACTACCTACTATGTCTGCCAATAAGAAAAGAAAGGCTATTGCCATGCTTGAGCAGAAATATGGGTACTCTAAAAGTATTCCTTGTACTATTCAAATAAAAAACTCCTTTGATAATGTCGTTGATTCTTTTACATCAATTAATGTCATTGAATGTAGTTACGCTGATTTAGCTCTTGTTAAAATTGAAGGCTTTAATCAACTGTTTTGTAATAGCTTCCCTGTATTCAAGGATAATCCCACAGATTTAAAACAAGGATTATCCCTTTGCAGATTGGGATTTCCGTATCCTGAGTTTACAAATTTCCAGTATAATTCTATTACAGATGATATTGAATGGACGACAACGGGCAATCCCAACTCGCCGCTATTTCCTATTGATGGCATAATTACAAGACATGTTGCTGAAAACGGGCAGATAACAGGCTTAGAGTTGAGTACTCCGGGGTTGAAAGGGCAGAGTGGAGGACCGCTGTTTGACAAGCAAGGAGTTATATGTGGCTTGCAGTCATCTACAGTTTCGCTCCCCCTTGGTTTTGATCAAGTAAACAGGGAAATCATGATAGATGGTAAAACAAAGAAGGTATCAAATCATCCGTTCTTGCATCTTGGTAGGTGTGTACATGTGGATGTTATAAAAAAATTCCTTGATGAGCAAGGGATTAAATATCAGAGAGGATAAAGTCGAAATGTATAACGGTTGCCTGAAACATGCAGCCAATTAAGAATCCCCGCCACAGGACGGGCAAAAATGATTATGGCAAAGGATAGCGAAGGCCGTAAATTCAATCGTATTCCTGAATATGATCGTGTCCAGAATGGCAAAACCATTCATGTGTCTGCTCATGTCAGAAGCAATCGAAGCGATTGTAAAGGTCAAAAGAAAAAATGATTGCAACTTCTTTAAGGATTGTGCCATGGCGATGTGAATCGTTATGGCATTTTTTCTCTTTATTCATTGGTTAGTTCCACCGAGACTCAGCGACTATCTATGACCGAAAAGAGGAGACTAAAACAAAATGTTTACGCATTGTTTACGCAGATAAAGAAAAAAGCAGTTACGAAATTTCGTAACTGCTTGATTTTTAATGTGGGCCAGCCTGGGCTTGAACCAGGGACCTCCAGATTATGAGTCTGTTGCTCTAACCAACTGAGCTACAAGCCCGAGAGAAGATTCTCCCTTGAAATCGGGTGCAAAGGTAAGTTTTTTTACGTTATCAGCAAAATATTTTTTTAAAAACGTTATTCAAACTTGTACAATACGTTTGCAAAAATATGTTTGCAGCACATTGCCCTTTTTATTTTCATGGCAAATCTATCAGCGGTCCCTACAGAAAAAACGTAAACTTGCGCGCCTGTGAATCAAAATGAAAACCGTAAATTTGCGCTCTTAACAATGAAACGAACGCCATAAGCGCACCTGTTGCGCACGAAGATTCGATAATACAAATTGGAATGAGCACAAAATTTTCCACACCACTCACTGCTGCCGACCTGCAGTCAAGAACCATTGAACTGTTGCGCTTTCCGCTCACCGTTTTTGTGGTCTTCATCCACTCGGTGGGCACTCCGCCCCTCACTCTGCCTGACTATGCCAACTTCGGGGCGATGGACTTCTTCAACATCGTCAGAATCACCTGCTCCAACGTGCTGACACACACGGCAGTGCCTTGTTTCTTCATGATATCCGGATTTCTTTACTTCCTGAACCTGAAGCAATGGAACCTGAAAACCTATCAACAAAAGACGGTGCGCCGCATCCACACGCTACTCATTCCTTATGTGCTATGGAATCTGCTGAGTTTAGCCGTGCGACTCGGCGGATGCTGGTTGGGCAAATGGATACCTGGCATGGGCGACCCAACGTTCTTAAATCAGTGCACCGCTGTGAACTGGCTGTGGGACTTTGAACAATGGGGATTCCAGTCCTTCAACTGGTTGGGCGAGGCAGTCGTTCGTTCGGGGCCTACAAACGCACCGCTTTGGTTCCTGCGCGACCTGATTTGCATTTCGCTACTTTCACCGCTCGTTTATTACTACGTTCGCTACACGCGCCACTGGGGGGTGTTGCTGCTCGGACTATGCTACGTGAGCCAAGTGCCACATTCACTGGGTGCAATCAGCATTACGGGCGTCTTCTTCTTTACGCTCGGCGCTTATTTCAGCATCCACGACATAAACTTAATTGAATGGGCACACCGTTGGTCAAAGTCCTTGGGATTGATCGCATTAACCATACTACCCTTCGCCGTGTATTACAATGGTGGAAACACAAGGGTAGGGTTCATTCTGCTTCCATTTTTCATCATCACGGCAATCCCGATGCTCTTTCGTTGGGGCGCCGAATGCGCAAAGCGCGGATGGACCATGCCACGCCTACTGTCAAGTAGCAGTTTCTTCATCTATGCGCTGCATAGTGTGCTCGTATTACGACTCTGCATCAAAGTATCGGAAGCCATCATACTTTGGGATGCACCCTGGGCACACCTGTTGCGTTACTTCCTCCTGCCTGCGCTCATCGTAGGTTGTTGTGTGCTCTGCTATGCACTGCTTCAGAAATTCTGCCCCCGCATTTTGCGCCTTGTCACCGGGCGCTAAACATGGCTATGTTGAAGTTCATCTTTCAAATTACACAAAGTTTGTCCTGCCAATGGCAACAAAAGTCGTTTTGGCAGGGCAAACTTTTTATTTTGTCCGTTTTATTATCCCTTAATCCCATGAAAAAACGTAACTTTGCTTTCTGAATACTATATCTGCGCTACGCCTTTTAAGCAACCCTGTTTTTCACCAAAGGATAGCGCCAAAATTCGATAAAACTACATGCAATTTGAACTTATTGCAAAGACCTTCCAAGGTCTTGAAGAAGTATTGGCACAAGAATTAATTGAATTAGGTGCCGACAACGTACAGATAGGTCGCCGTATGGTTTCATTTACAGGCGACAAGGAAATGATGTATCGTGCAAATTTCTGCTTGCGCACGGCGGTAAGAATCCTTAAGCCCATCAAGCATTTCAAGGCTACGAGCGCTGAAGAAGTTTACGATGCTATTCGTGCTATCGACTGGAGCGAATATCTATCAAACGACACGACATTTGCGGTGGACACCGTGGTATTCTCTGATGAATTCCGCCACTCTAAGTTTGTGGCTTATAAGGTAAAGGACGCCATCGTTGACTTTTTCCGCGACACGACAGGCGACCGTCCAAACATCAGCATCAGCAATCCCGACGTGCGTTTAAACATACACATTGCAGCCGACGATGCAACGCTCTCGCTCGACTCTTCAGGTGAAAGTTTGCACTTACGCGGCTATAAGGTGGCAAGTGTTGAAGCGCCAATCAACGAGGTTCTCGCTGCAGGTTTGATTAAACTTTCTGGCTGGGACATGAAAAGCGATTTCATTGACCCCTTCTGCGGATCGGCAACAATCTTGATTGAAGCGGCATTGATGGCACGCAATATCTACCCTGGCGTGTTCCGCAAGCAATACGGATTTGAAAAATGGAACGATTTCGACGCCGACCTTTTTGAACGCATTTACAACGACGACTCTCAGGAATGCGAATTCGACTATAAGTTCTATGGCTACGACCTGAACCACCACGCCATTGAAGCGTCGCGCGCCAATGCCAAAAGTGCCGGCGTGGCAGACATCATTGAATTTGAGCAACGTGACATTCGTGATTTCCAACAGCCCGAAAGTCCTGCCATCATGATTACCAACCCACCATACGGCGAACGCTTAAAACCTGAGGATTTGTACGAAGTTTACAGTATCCTTGGCACACAACTTAAGCGCAACTTCCAGGGTGGCGAGGCACACGTCATTAGCTATAAGGAAGACCTCTTCCGAGAAATCGGCATGCGCCCCTCGCTCAAGACACCACTCTACAATGGTTCGCTCGACTGCGAGCTACGCAAATACGTTATTTTTGATGGCAAGATGAAGGACTTCCGCGCTGAAGGCGGCGAAGTAAAAACAGCCAACGAACTTAAGCTGATGGGCGAAAAGAAACGTTTCAAACGCGAACGTGGCGAATTTAACGACCGCCCCAGAAGCATTGAACGCAACGACGATTACGATCCCAAATATGAATTGCTCAAACAGCGACACAAGGACTTCGTCAGAAACCAAGAAGCAGCTGAACGTCGCAGAAAATTACTGGGCATGGAAGAGGGCGAACGCCCAACAGAACGTAAAGAACGATTTACGAAGGACCGCGAGCGCAAGCCAAACTTCGACAAAAAGCCTTTCAACAAGGAGCGTCGCGGTGGTGCACGCCCCTTTGCGGGAAAGGACGATCGAAAGCCACGCAAACGCTTTTAAAATCTAATTCACACTTCCATTAACAACAATCTGGAATCCATGAACAAAAAACACATCAACATATTGGCAAGTATTTGCCTCTTGTTATTCTTCCCTTTTGCGATGACTGCACAAAACGCTACGACGCAACAAAAAAAGAGCTTCACATTGGACGACTTAATGTGGGCTGGATCAAATTACTATAACCTTCAGCCTGCACGAATCTACACGGAATGGTGGGGCGACCTCCTGGTGGAACTCCAAATGGAAGAAGTACGACTTCTTGCCGACAAGAAGGGTAACCTCTGTAGCGAACCCCTTGAAACCCTTTTTAAGTTGGAAGACTTGAGAAGTGTGGTTAAGGAAGACGCTTACGGAAAGGTGCACCACCTGTACAACGTGACATTCCCATCGGCTGAAAAGACATGGGTAAGTCTTTACACAAGATCGCACCATTTGATTTACGACTGGACTGCGAAGAGCATCGTTTGGAGCCAGAAGTTGGTGCAGGGCGCTGATTTAAAAGATTTCTGCTTCGCCAGCAAGGCACAAGCCTACGTGAAGAACTTCAATCTGTTCATCACTGATGGTGAGGGCATCATGCATCAACTTTCGACCGACGGCTCGCGCGAAATCCTTTACGGACAAAGTGTGCACCGCGATGAGTTTGGCATTCACAAAGGCACCTTTTGGAGCCCTAAGGGTAATAAGTTGGCATTCTACCGCATGGACCAAAGCATGGTCACCGACTTCCCCTTGGTTGACAATTCACCACGCGTGGCAACTCTGGCACCCGAAAAGTATCCCATGGCAGGCATGACAAGCCATGTGGTAACCGTAGGCATCTACGACACGAAGACCCTTAAAACGGTGTATCTCAAAACCGAGAACCCCGTGGACCGTTACTTCACCAACATCGCATGGAGCAACGACGAAAGCACGCTTTATGTGATTGAAGTGCCTCGCGCACAAAACCAAGCCGAACTGATTGCCTACGATGCGAAGACTGGCGAAAAGAAAGCTGTGCTCTTCACGGAGAAACACCCCAAATACGTTGAGCCAATGAATCCCATCGTGTTCTTGCCTTGGGACGACAGTAAGTTCATCTATCAATCACGCAAAGATGGCTACAACCACTTCTACCTCTACGACACTACAGGCAAGGAATTGGCACAACTCACAAAGGGTCAATACGAAGTGATTGATTTCATTGGTTTTAACACCAAGAACAAGAGCATCATCTTCAAAGCCAATGCTGATTCGCCCATCTGCCACAACCTTTACAGCGTCAATGTCAAGAATGGAAAGTTAACCCGCCTGGACAATGGCGAGGGCACACACAATGCCAAGCTCTCAGCGTCAGGCGCTTTCCTTGTGGATCAATGGAGCGCACCACAAACCTACCGTTGCGTGGACCTCGTAAACACCACTAAGCCTCAACCTCAGCGCCTCCAAACAGCTGGTACACCTTGGGCTGAATTTAACGTGCCTGAATTTAGCTGCGGCACCATTAAAGCCGCTGATGACAGCACCGACCTTTACTACAGAATGGTGAAGCCCGTGAACTTTGACCCCACAAAGAAATACCCCACAGTGGTATATGTGTATGGTGGTCCTCATGCCCACAATGTCAATGCCGGATGGAACTACGGCGCTCGTCCCTGGGAGATTTACATGGCCCAAAAGGGATACCTCCTCTTCATCCTTGACAATCGCGGTTCACAATACCGTGGCTTAGAATTTGAAAACTGCACACACCGCCAACTGGGCGTTGTTGAAATGCAAGATCAAATACGCGGCGTGGAATACCTCAAGACCTTGCCTTACGTTGATGCCGACCGCATGGGCGTTCATGGATGGTCGTTTGGTGGATTCATGACAACAAACCTTATGTGCTCATACCCCGATGTATTTAAGGTGGGTGTAGCTGGTGGTCCTGTTATTGACTGGAATCTTTACGAAGTGATGTATGGCGAACGTTATATGGACACCCCACAGGAAAACCCTGAAGGCTATGAGGGTTCAAACCTCCTCAAGAAGGCAGGCAACCTCAAGGGACGCCTACAGATAATCGTGGGCTACAACGACCCAACATGTATTCTGCAACACAGCATGTCGTTCCTTCGTGCTGCCGCTGACGCAGGCACTCAGCCCGACTACTTCGTGTATCCCGGTCAGGGCCACAACATGATGGGCAAGGATATGATTCACCTTCACGAACGCATCACCCGTTACTTCGAGGACTTCTTAAAATAATTTATAGCCTTCATCTTAAAATTCCTAATATGAAAACTCAAATTGCAACGGCCAAGGCTCCTGCAGCAATTGGTCCTTACAGCCAGGCCATTGAAGCCAACGGCATCGTGTTTGTTTCCGGACAACTCCCCATTGACCCTGCAACAGGCGAATTTGCGCAAGGCGGCGTGAAAGAACTTACTCGCCAATCGCTCACGAACATGCAAAACATTCTTGCAGAAGCAGGTCTTACAATGGAAAACGTGGTGAAGACAACTGTCTTCCTTGCCGACATGGCCGATTTCGCTGACATGAACAGTGTGTATGCAGAATTCTTCCCCGGCACATGCCCCGCACGCTCTGCAGTAGCAGTAAAAACATTGCCCAAGAATGCACTTGTAGAAATTGAATGCATCGCTGTGCGCTAATGTAAAAAACTTATACAACAACTAAAAAACTCATTTAACACATAGTATTTATGGCAAAGAAAGCATTATTGATGATTCTCGATGGCTATGGCATCGGTAACAAAGGCAAGGGCGACGTTATTTTCCAAACAGAAACGCCCTATATGGACTCTCTTTTTGCAAACTATCCTAACTCACAACTCCAGGCATCAGGCGAAAACGTTGGTTTGCCCGATGGACAGATGGGTAACTCTGAAGTAGGTCACTTAAATATCGGTGCTGGTCGCATCGTGTATCAAGACCTTGTAAAGATCAACCGTGCTTGCGCTGATGGTTCAATCCTCAAGAATCCCGAAGTTGTTTCAGCTTATGAATATGCTAAGCAAAATGGCAAGGGACTTCACCTCATGGGCTTAACTTCAAATGGTGGTGTTCACTCTTCACTCGACCACCTTTTCAAACTCATTGAAGTGGCTAAGGAATATGGCATTCAGGACAAGACTTTCGTTCACTGCTTCATGGATGGTCGCGACACTGACCCCAAGAGCGGTAAGGGCTTTATCGAACAACTCCAGGGTGTTTGCAACGCCAATGGTGCTGCAATTGCTTCAATCGTAGGTCGTTTCTATGCCATGGACCGCGACAAGCGTTGGGAACGCGTGAAGGAAGCTTACGACCTCCTCGTTGAAGGTAAGGGCAAGCAAGCTACAGATATGGTTCAAGCCATGCAAGAAAGCTACGACGCTGATGTGACTGACGAATTCGTACTTCCTATCAACAACGCTAATGTTGATGGTACCATCAAGGAAGGCGACGTAGTTATTTTCTTCAACTACCGCAACGACCGCGCTAAGGAATTGACCATCGTTCTTTCACAACAAGACATGCCCGAAGCTGGTATGAAGACCATCCCTGGCATCCAGTTCTACTGCATGACTCCTTACGATGCTTCATTCCAAAACGTACACATCCTCTTCCCCAAGGAAAACGTAACAAACACACTTGGCGAATACATCGCAAGCAAGGGCTTGAAGCAACTCCACACAGCAGAAACTGAAAAGTACGCTCACGTGACATTCTTCTTCAATGGTGGTGGCGAAGCACCCTACGAAGGCGAAGACCGCATCCTCGTTGCATCGCCCAAGGTGGCTACGTATGACCTCCAACCCGAAATGTCAGCTTACGAAGTGAAGGATAAGCTCGTTGCTGCCATCAAGGAAGACAAGTACGACTTTATCGTTGTAAACTTTGCAAACTGCGACATGGTGGGCCACACTGGTATCTACGAAGCTGTTGAAAAGGCTGTAAAGGCTGTTGATGCTTGCGTTGCAGAAACCGTTGAAGCTGCAAAGGCTGTAGGCTACGAAACCATTATCATCGCTGACCACGGTAATGCTGACAACGAACTCAACGCTGATGGCACGCCTAACACAGCACACTCACTCAACCCCGTTCCTTTCATTTACGTTACAGAAAATAAGGACGCAAAGGTTGAAGACGGTGTACTTGCCGACGTTGCGCCTTCAATCCTCCACATCATGGGCTTGGAACAACCCGCAGAAATGACTGGTAAGAACCTTATTAAATAATAAGGAACACCATAAACGATAAAAAGTAAGAGCGTGTCGGCATCATTAAAATTCCGACACGCTCATTCATTAAACGTGGGGAGAGGTATCAATGATTCGAACCGTGTTCTTATCAACTCACCCCACAGTTTTCTAATCATGGTGCGTTCTTTCTTTTGGTTGGAAAATGGAAATAGAACACACCTTAAATAACCACATTAATATATGGGAAAAGCGAAATGGATTGGCGGCATCCTTGGATGGGCTTTTGGTGGTCCTCTTGGTATATTGGCAGGCGTTGCACTGGGATCTCTTTATGAACACTTGACCGATAATACCACAACGCATTCAGAAGATTCAAACCAAGGCGAACGCAACAGTTTCTTCTTCTCGCTACTGGTGCTTGCTGCCCACATGATTCAGGCCGACGGCAAGATAATGCATTCCGAAATGGAGTATATGCGCCGCTTCCTGCGTCGCACCTTTGGCGATATAGCCGAACAACAAGGTAATGACATTCTGCTTAAACTTTATGAATACCGCAAGCAACAGGGCGAGGCAGCGTGGCACGAGAATATCCTTCAGGCCTGCGCCGAAATCAAGTCTCAAATGCCTGAAAGCGAACGCCTGCAGTTGATTGCATTCCTTGCTGAAATAGCTAAAGCAGATGGTATTATTGCTAAGGTCGAGGTGGATGCCTTACGCCAACTTGTCGTTGCTTTGGGCTTGCGCGCTGAGTTGACCGATGAATATCTCTCACTTGGTGGCGACACCCTTGAAGATGCCTACCGCGTACTCGGACTGACACCTGATGCCACAGCCGATGAAGTACGTCGTGCCTACCGTCGACTGGTAGTGGAAAACCACCCCGACAAGGTTGCTCATCTGGGCGAAGAGGTAAAAGCAGCCGCAACCAAGAAATTGCAACAAATCACTGAAGCCAAGGAACGCATTGATAAGGCCATGGGTAAATAACATGGTATCTTTGCAACAGATGCAACAATCCCTCCCACGATCCTCATAAAAAAGTATCGTTGGGAGGGATTGTCGTATGCATCTGTACAAACGGGCACTGATGTGGATTATGCATCGCGTCCGGCACGTTTGCGTGCCAAGTGATCAAGAATCACCTTACGCATACGCATTGACTTTGGCGTTACTTCCAAATATTCATCTTCCTTGATGTATTCAAGTGCCTCTTCAAGCGAGAAAATAATTGGGGGGATGATGCGCGCCTTATCGTCGGCTCCTGATGCACGCATATTGGTGAGTTGCTTGGCTTTCGTCACATTGATCACAAGGTCATTGTCGTGAATATGCTCACCTACAACCTGTCCGGCATAAACCTCGTCCTGAGGTGAGATAAAGAACTTACCACGATCCTGGAGGTGGTCAATGGCATAGGCAAAAGCCGTACCCGTTTCTAAGGCAACCATGGAACCATTCTGACGACGCTGGATTTCACCCTTATAAGGTTGATATTCCTTAAATCTGTGTGCCATAATGGCTTCACCCTGCGATGCTGTAAGCACGTTCGTACGCAATCCGATGATACCGCGCGAAGGGATGGTAAATTCAATATCAACGCGGTCGCCAATAGTGAGCATTGAAAGCACATCACCCTTACGGCGCGTTACCATATCTATCATCTTTGAGGCAAACTCCTCAGGCACATTTATCGTGAGTTCTTCAATAGGTTCGTATTTCTCGCCATCTATTTCTTTGTAGATTACCTGAGGTTGACCCACTTGTAATTCATATCCCTCGCGACGCATGGTTTCAACCAAAACCGAAAGGTGGAGCACGCCACGACCGCTAACCACCCAAGCATCGGCACCCTCGGTCTTGCTCACGCGCAATGCCAAGTCCTTCTCAAGTTCCTTTTCCAAGCGTTCGCCAATATGGCGCGAGGTGCAGAACTTACCTTCCTTGCCAAAGAAAGGCGAGTTATTAATGGTGAAGAGCATCGACATGGTGGGCTCATCAATGGCAATCGTGGGCAGAGGTTCTGGATTTTCAAAATCACAAATCGTGTCGCCAATATCAAAGCGTTCCAACCCCACTACAGCACAGATATCGCCACTTTCAACGGCTGTGGTTTTTACGCGTCCCATGCCATCAAACGTATGCACTTCCTTAATCTTTGTCTTCTCAAATGTGCCGTCGCGGTGCGCAATGGTTACGTTCATGCCGTCGCGAATAGCCCCACGGTGAACGCGTCCAATCGCGATACGTCCAGTATAATTTGAATAATCAAGCGAGGTTATAAGCATCTGTGGTGTCCCTTCCAACTGCTTTGGGGCAGGGATAACCTCCAGAATCTTATCCAATAGATAATCAATAGAATCGGTTGGCGTGCTGAAATCTGGTCCCATCCAGTTTTGCTTTGCCGAACCGTAGATAACGGTAAAATCCAACTGCTCCTCAGTCGCATCGAGGTCGCACATTATGTCAAACACCATTTCATACACCTCCTCCGGGCGACAATTGGGCTTATCCACTTTATTGACAACAACCATGGGTTTAAGGCCTATTTGAAGCGCCTTTTGCAGCACAAATCGCGTTTGAGGCATCGGACCTTCAAAAGCATCCACCAAGAGAATACATCCATCTGCCATATTAAGCACGCGCTCTACCTCGCCTCCAAAGTCCGAGTGCCCCGGAGTATCAATGATATTGATTTTGGTGCCTTTATAATTAATAGACACATTCTTTGACAAAATTGTTATTCCTCGCTCACGTTCAAGGTCATTGTTGTCGAGAATCAATTCTCCCTGTTGTTTGTTTGAACGAAACAAATTTCCTGCTTGTAGCATTTTATCAACCAAGGTCGTTTTACCATGGTCAACGTGAGCAATGATAGCAATGTTGCGAATGTCTTGCATGTTTGTTATTTTTTATGGAGGATATGTGAATTTCTGTGCAAAATTAATCCACATCAAAAGAAAGTACAAAAAAATGCTTTGTTTTCTAAGAAAATAGAGGTTTTTCACAGTCAGATGGTTTTAAATCAGTACATTTGCTTTACATTTTAGGAATATCAAAGAATCGCTTTATCCTTTGGCATTCATAGACAAACGTAATAAAATAATAAGGCTATGGCACGTTTCACGAACATACATTTACGCAAAGGCACCATCGTTTTGCATCTGACGACAATGGCCATTTTCATGGTTCTTTTGTTGTACTTCTCACCGCGCAGTCGCACGAACTTCACCTATGAATATTCGGAAGACAAGCCGTGGCGTTATGCCACGCTCATTGCTGAGTTCGACTTCCCCGTGCTTCGTTCTAAAGTACAGCAACAATACCTGACCGACAGTATTGAAACCCACTTTCAACCTTATTATTCAAAGGTGGATTCCGTGGGACTTCACAACTTAACAGCCTTTGAGCAGGACATCCTTCAAGGGCGCATTACGGGAGTCAGCTCCGCTTGCGTAGTGCTTGTTCGCGACCTCCTTCAGGCGGTGTACAAGCACGGCATTGTGCAACCCAACACTTGGGTGCAGTTGTCGCAATCGCATCCGCGCGGCATTCGAATCATTGATGACTATCAAGCCTCATCAGTGTCTTTAGACTCTTTATTCACAACACGCACCGCCTACGAATGGATTATGGCCGCTGGCGCAAACCATTACTTTGGCAAGGAAATGTCGCGTTGCAACCTCAACACGTATTTGCACGCCAACCTGGTTGAAGAAAAAGCCAAGAATGATTTGGAACTAAACGACGAAAAAGCGTCTATCGGACAATATGTGGGTTTGATGCAAGCCGGACAAAGCATCATTGCGCAAGGCGATATTGTAACGCCAGAAAAGGCATTGATCCTTGAATCCTTCAAGCACGAGCTCTCGCAGCGTGGCGGCACAGACAAGGCATCATGGTGGATTCTTGGCGGACAATTCATTTTGGTGCTGCTCGTCTATGGTGCATTAAGCACTTACATTTACCTGTTCCGTCGCGACTACCTTTTGCGCTATAATATTATATGCCTGCTCCTAACGCTCGTCACGTTGTTCCCCATCTTAGGATATATCATCAAATCGGCTTTCTCAGCAAGCTTATACCTCATTCCATTTGCCATTGTGCCGATGTTCGTCAGAGTCTTTGTGGACAGCCGTTCTGCCCTGGTCGCTGCAGTGCTCACCACTGCCCTGTCGTCGGTGGTGGCCAACAATGCGTTTGAATTTGTCCTGGTGCAGCTGTTCATGAGCTTCACCACAATCTACGCGCTGAAGGAACTCACTGCCCGTTCGCAAATTGTGCGTGTGGCATTTCTGAATATCCTTGTAGGATGGGCGGTTTGCTTTTCTTACGACTTGATGAATGGCTTGATGTTTAACAACCTCAATGAAGTGCGCAACTTCGACTTCTCACGCTACATTTACTTAGCCATCAATGGCGGCTTGCTGTTGTTGGCTTACCCCATCATGTATTTCATTGAAAGCATCTTCGGCTTTACCTCAAGCGTGCGTTTGATTGAACTCATGAACTTCAACGCAGGTTTGTTGGACCGCATGTCGAAAGAAGCACAGGGCACCTTCAACCACTCCATCCAGGTGAGTAATCTCGCTGCAGCTGTGGCACGAAAAATTGGGGCAAAGCCACTCTTAGCACGTGCAGGCGGTCTGTACCACGACATCGGGAAGATGAATAATCCCGCGTTCTTCACCGAAAACCAAAAAGCATTGAACCCGCACAATAATCTTAAGGAGGAAGAAAGTGCGCAAATCATCATCAGCCACGTGAAGAACGGACTGAAATTAGCGAGCGAGTACAACCTGCCTCAGGAAATAAAGGACTTCATCACCACGCACCATGGCCTGGGCACGGCGAAATACTTTGCCATCCAATGGCAAAACAAACATCCTGAAGAAGCCATAGAAACCGAACTCTTTAGCTATCCCGGACCAAATCCCTTCACAGCCGAACAGGCCATCTTGATGATGTGCGACTCCGTGGAAGCCGCATCGCGTAGTTTGAAGGAATACACCGAAGAAAGCATCAGCAACTTGGTGAACAGAATCATTGACACGCAGTTGAGCGAAGGCTATTTCAGAAACAGTCCAATAACATTCCGAGACATAGAAATTGCAAAGGAAACATTGATCGAAAATCTTAAAACCACCTACCATACACGCATTGCTTATCCACAACTCAACACCGAGAAGGAAAAGCAAGGCACCAACACCAATACCCAGTCCGTTGGTCGTGTCATTGGCGATTGGTTTGGAACGCGCAATGCCAAGCAAAACGGTAGGCGTAAGAAATAGACAACCCAAGTTTTAAGGGCATACGTTTTTGCCCTAAATGCTTGCTTTAAAACTCTTAACGTCACGACCTCATAACCTCTTAACGAGCCCAAGGCTCCTTACACCCTCATAACATCACTTCAACATGTCTGATTGGAAATCACGCTTAGGAGTTGTTTACTCCACGAACCCCGACTTCAGCTATACCACTGATGCCGATATTGAAGAAGAACAAGAAACCCTGCCTGCAGGACAACAACCCTTACGCCTGAGCCTCTCAACAGCCCATAGAAAAGGGAAGACCGTTACATTGGTCACGGGCTTTGTGGGTACGGAAGCCGACCTTCGCAATCTGGCGAAAACGCTACGCACCAAACTTTCAACGGGAGGCACTGAAAAAGATGGCGAAATCATCCTTCAAGGCGATTGCAGAAAAGCCGTTTTAGAACTGCTCAAAAAAGAAGGCTACACGAAAGCCAAAATGTAAATCTGCATCCATACTTCATCAATGAGAAGTGAGATCTGTTCGAATAAATTACAGATCCCACCTACATAATGATTAAACATGAAAAAGGTAAAGATTACCGTCATGCGCGCAGTGCGCCACGACGATTTAATTGCTGATTACGAAAATCCCATGGAACACCCGTGCGATATGCGCGTGGGGCAAGTCTTTATAGCTAATGGTTGGAACCGCCCCGAAGGACTTTGCCTGAGCGCTTGGGAGTCGATGTCGCCTTTCGTTATGACATTAGCTCATGGCGGCACGAATATTTATAATGGATGGATGAAAAATCCGCGTTCAGCCATGATTTCCTGCAACGATGGTTTTCGCCCTGTAAGCTTCCTTTTGGAGGCGTTAAACGAAGAAGCAACATAAGCAACGAAACGTAGGAAAAACCCATGTTTTTTCTATACGCTCACTATCAACAACTTATAGAGATTATAAATAAAACGTATCTTTTAATAGATTTTGTTTATAGCATTTTCCGCAAAATAAATTTGCATTATCCCAGAAAACGTGCTTATCTTTGCATCATCAAAATTAAGAAATTAAACATAGAAAAAATAACAATTTAAAACATTACGATTATGACTAAGAAATTTATCTGTACAGTTTGTGGTTACGTTCATGAAGGTGAAACAGCTCCTGAAAAGTGTCCTCAATGCCGCGTTCCAGCAACAAAGTTTAAGGAAGTTGACGAAAGTGCAGGCTTAGTATTTGAAACAGAACATGAACTTGGCGTTGCAAAGGGTTGCGACGATGAAATGATAAAGGACCTCAACGCGCACTTTATGGGCGAATGTACTGAAGTTGGTATGTATCTTGCAATGAGCCGCCAGGCTGACCGCGAAGGTTATCCCGAAATTGCAGAAGCTTACAAGCGCTATGCTTGGGAAGAAGCAGAACACGCTTCAAAGTTTGCAGAACTCCTTGGCGATGTTGTTTGGGACACAAAGACTAACCTCGAAAAGCGTATGATGGCTGAAAACGGTGCATGCTCTGATAAGTTCCGCATCGCTAAGCGTGCAAAGGAATTGAACCTTGATGCTATTCACGACACAGTTCATGAAATGGCTAAGGACGAAGCACGCCACGGCAAGGGCTTTGAAGGTCTTTACAACCGTTACTTCAAGAAGTAAATCAAAATAACCCATAGATAAAAAGAAACAACAGGGGCAGCGACCAATGGTTGCTGCCCCTGTTTCTTTTTACACGAAAACATTCATTCAATTTAATCATAAGCCGCACTCCTGGCGTCATCACTTTTTATAGCTATAATAGCTAAAATTGAAAATCATCAAGTAAAATATCCCAAACGGGTAAGTTTGAATGACGCAAACCTATGTTTTATTTTCTATAATTGGTGACGCTTTGACGAAGTCAAGAAATAATAAGCCACACTGCAGCTGTACTCTAAACCCTAAACCCTCATCCCTCAACTCTCATCTCTAAACTCTCAACTCTAAACTCTAAACTCTAAACTCTCAACTCTAAACTCTCAACTCTAAACTCTCAACTCTCAACTCTCATCTCTCAAAACTCAACTTCCGCCTTAAAGCGCATTGTTTTTCCGCTCTGCGGATGCTTCACCGTTAACGTTTCTGCATGCAGGTAAAGACGATTGTTGGCTGTGCCGTATAACTCATCGCCCATGATGGGGCAACCTAATCCTGAGTGATGGGCGCAATGTACACGCAGTTGATGCGTGCGCCCCGTTTGCGGCGACAATTCCATACGCGTAACAATTTTGCCATTAACCTCGGTAGTGTTCAGTTTTCTAAAGAAGGTCACAGCCGCCTTGCCGTGTTCTTCATCCACCACTTGACGCGGACGATCATTGAGATCGGGCGATAGGGGTAAGCGAATAAGTCCACTCTCCTGTGCAGGCACACCCTCAACTAACGCCACATACGTTTTCTTGGCTTCATGCTTAATGAATTGTCGTTGCAACTCAAAGTGGGCGGCATGGTTTTTGGCGAAGATCATGACTCCCGAGGTAGCCATATCCAAACGATGCACCACTTGTAAATCGGGATAAGTAGGTTGAAGCAATTCGAAGGCCGAAACGGCATCCACCAAGCCCGGCACAGAAAGCATTCCTGCTGGCTTATGAATCACAACAATCTCTGCATCTTCGTAAAGAATGGACAGGTCGGCATGATTTTGCGTGCGCGAAAAATCTGATGGCGCCTCATCCACTTCAAGCCCCTTAAGCATGTGCACCAGGATGGGCTTACACTTACCGGTGCACGAAGGATAGAACTTCAAATGCTGGCGCACCTCATTCTTGGGTGAAGCGCCCCACCAAAATTCACCAAAGCAACGTGGCGTGAGTTGGTGCTTAAAAGCATATTGCAACAATTTAGGTAAGGCACACTCGCCAGCCCCTGCAGGGGGTGTTCCAGCTGGTGTGGAACGAAATATTTGATTTAAATCCTGCGTCTCGCCAAGACCGTTCAGCAATTCAAAGCGACTGAATATCCAATGCTGTAGATGGTCGGACAACTGGCGGCGTTTGCTCTTTAAATCCTGGATACGCCGCTCCTCATGCATCAAGCATTGTTTGGCTTCATTCAGTTTGGTTTGCCAATGCAGTTTCAACCGTCTCTGTTCTGCCTTCTGAAACTGGCTTTCTTTAATGAGCTGTTCCTCCTGTTCGGGCGATAAGGGCGTACGTCGCAAAGCATGGCGTTGCTCTTTAGCATGCTGATGAGCCAGGCGCATCTGCTCTAATTCTTGCTGGGCTGATTGCCCTATTTCTTGATAGGTTCGGCGCGCTTGATTTAACTGCTCTGAAAATTCCAGTGTAGCAATTTCCTGATTCATTTGCACCAAAAGCGCTTCATGGCGCACAAAGTAACTGTCGGGCTTCAGGAAATCATACACAGCCGGCACGAAATATGGCAAATCATTACTGCCCGCAAGCAGTCCGGAATACGCGGCAAGAAATCCAAGCGCTCCATCCTGATCGGTAACCACCAATACGCCAAGCATCTTACCTTTATTTAACTCCTCCTGCCATTGCGTTTGAGTCTGCAAATAAGAACACAATTCATCTGCCGCTTGCGCCACAAGTGGATGGGGCAAGTAGCAGTAAGGATAAGTGAAGCGTTCGGGCACTTCTACACTTGGGGTATGCGTGAAATAATGTAGGCGATGCATGAGTTAAAGCTGGGTTAAATTGCAGGGTAAATCGTTTGATCATTGACCATCGGCATTGCAAAAGTACTGATTTTCGTTTGCTTCAAGAAGGCTGCACCAGAATTTATTACGCTTGCAACAAAAGTTAAGACCACTCTTTTTTTGAGAACTTCAGGTCATTCAAAAGCCTTACATCTTGGTAATCCTGACCAGCACAACCGCAAAACAGAACACCAACCAAAGCCCATTCAAAGTATTTGTTAACGTTTATTATGCGTAAAAATGACCACCAAACCATTTTTTATCCGTAATTTTGCGGCATCACCATTAATAAGAAAGAACCATGAAGAGATTGATTTTATTTGTTTTAAGTCTTTGGATCTGCACTTCAAGCATCTCCTACGCTCAAGACGATCTTTACTTTGTGCCTTCAAAGAAAAAGGCAAAAGAACAGCGCATCACGAAAACAGAAGAAAGCGAATATCGCACCGTTGCCCGAAAGGATGTTATGGATGTTGACACCTATAACAGATGGGGTAAAAACGACAAATCGACTCAACCCAACGACACGTACACGGAAGAAGATGATAACGAAGCAGGCACTTACACCGCACGCATCGTGCGCTTCCATGCCCCAGGCGTGACCTACGTGAGTAGTCCGTTCTACGGCGATTACATTGATGTGTATGCCGACCCTTGGTACTACAGTTCGTATGATTATTTTTACCACTCGCCCTACAGTTGGCATTGGCATTTAGGGTGGGGTGGAAGCTACGCCTGGAACGATTATTGGTGGCACCACTCTTGGCACCACCACTATGCTTGGCACCATTCATGGCACGATCCTTTCTGGGGACATCATTGGCATCCCGGCTACCACCACCCATCTTATCATCCACCTCACGTGGGACCCGGACATAAGCCTTCAAAACCAACGAGCGTGGCGCACCGCCGTCCTAACGTGCGCGATAATTATCGACCCTCAACACAGCGCGCGTCAAGCGTTGATTCTAAACGCTCTGAAAAACGCCCCTCAAGCAATCGGGTAAACCAGCAAAACGATCGCAAGACTGGCACAAGCACCCAACGCCAACAATCCAACAAGAAAAATAACGAACAATCCGTTAGAAACAACCGCTCACAACGCGAACAACGTCAATTTGGCAGTCCGTCAAATTCACGCAGCGAACGCAGTTTCTCACAACCCTCACGTTCATCTCGTCCGGCAGGAGGCAGTGGCGGTGGTGGCGGACGAGGCAGAAGATAAGCAACGGACAAAAACCTCACGACTATGATCAAAAAAATAACAATAAGCTTGTTGGGACTGTTCACCATAAGTTCACAAGCACAGGACATATACAGCATTGAAACCCTCTCAGCACGAGACCTCAGCGGTACTGCACGTTTCGTCGGGATGGGTGGCGCCATGAGCGCTCTGGGTGCCGACATCTCTGTAATGAGCACCAACCCAGCAGGCACAGGACTTTACCGTCGTAATGACGTAGCCACAACAACGAGTTTCTTACTCCAGCCCGACGCTGAGAAAATGCAAGGCATTGGTCGCTCACGAGTTTCGTTTGATCAATTGGGCTTTGTCGTTGCCACAAATCTTGGACTTGATAAACTTGAGTTCGTGAATTTTGGTGTGAATTACCACAAAGCCAAAAACTTCAAGAACCACATCAACGTGGCCAACCATTACACAGGAGGCATGTCGCAATCCTGGCAAATGATGGACTTAGCATACGCAGGCGGATGGCTCGACCTCGACAACAACAACGACCGAGACCTCACCACACCATTCACCAATTTGGGCTACGACACTTATATGATCGACCCCATCTTCGATGAAGAAGGAAATATCACAGGCTACGAACCCTCTGATGCCGACAACTACAGCTATAAGCGTGTGCAGTGGGGTGGGGCACACCAATGGGACTTCAACCTCTCAATGAATTTCAACGATCAATTCTATGCAGGTGTTACAGCCACCTATTACGACTTAGACAAACGAAGCTATACCGACTACACCGAACAAATCATCAACCCAACCAACCAATCGCTCAACGACTATTACTACACCACCGACGAGCACATGAACGGCGAAGGCTATGGCGCCTCATTGGGCTTTATTTGGCGTCCGTTTGAAGAAAGTTCATTCCGCGTAGGGGCTTCGATTCACACACCTGTCAATTATAAAATAGATGTTTCAACCGACCTCTATATGGACAGCCCTTATGCCAGCGGCGGCCAGGACTACACCGTGCGCTCCATGAACATCGTCAATTACTACGAGGTGGAAACCCCATGGCGCTTTAACATCAGTGCGGGGGGCACTTTAGCTAACACCCTGGCCTATGGCATTGAATATGAATATCAAGATGCATCGGGGGCTGACGTAACCTACGAAGACGGACTCATTAAGGATTACGCATTAAGTCATGAGCTTGAACGTTCTATGAAAGGCATCCACAATTTTAAAACGGGTGTTGAATTAAGAATGATTCCTCAGCTGGCCTTAAGAGTTGGTTACAACTACGTATCATCACCCTTTGAACGCTCTGCTTATTTGAATCACTTCCTGGACAGCGATAATTACTACTACGCTACAAACACCGACTATGTCAACTTAAGTGAGACCCATCGTGTTTCGTGCGGATTAGGATTCACTTATAAGAAGTTCACCGCCGACTGTGCCTATGTGTACCAAATGCAGCATGCCGATGTTTATGCCTTCCACCTGCCACATGAGCATTCAAACAAAAACCGCCTCGATGCAGCGCGCGTTGATTTGAACCAACATAAATTTATGCTCACCCTTGGCTACAAATTTTAAAGGGTAGAAATAAATTGCTACGTCAAGAAAAACACGCGGGTGCGCCAAATCTTTACATTGGCGCACCCGCGTTAAATTAATCCTACCTTAGTTTGGGGTTTTCTGATTCATGATAAACACAAGCACCTGGAATAATAAAAACAGATTTGATGTAGTTTTATGCAAAACGTGCATTTCAAAACAAACACAAAAACAAGAAATATAAAGAATTATAATAAAAAACAGAGTGTAAAATTTGTTATATCAAAAAAATAGCATACCTTTGCACTCGCAATTAAGCAAGGTGCCATAGCTCAGTTGGTAGAGCAAAGGACTGAAA
>JAGBYN010000092.1 GCA_017628775.1 Bacteroidaceae bacterium
CATCGTCCAAATGCCCACGCCCAACACAGCATTCAGACTTGCGAATTGAATCCGAGGTATTTTATTGAGTAGGTATCGGGCATAATCGGTTTTCAGCAATGTGTAAACCACGAAGAACAGCATGGAGATCACGCTCGCCAACGACGAGGCAAGTGCCGCACCAGCAATACCCATTTTGGGCAAGCCACAATAGCCAAAGATCAACAGATAGTTGAGCAGGACATTGCCCGCCACCATAATGATGGAATTGTAGGTGAGTGTACGGGTGTTGGTGGTCGCCACGTAGAACGCACGAAACATCGCACAAACCACAGCGGCAGGATAACCAATGATGCGCCAGTTCAGATAGGTGGTGGCAGCATGACACACAGCGTCCGACTTAATCATCAGCCGCATGAGTTCATCGCCCCAAAGGAACGTTGCCCCAATCATCAGCGCTGACAACAACAGCAAGAAAAAGACACCATTGTAGAAAACGCCACCAATCGCGCGGTAATTGCCCTCGCCATTGCGACGCGACATTAAGATCTGCGACCCCGTGGCAAAACCCACGGCCAACATAAACAGCGAGATATAGAAAATCCCGCCTAAAGCAGAGGCACCCAGCTCAACCTCACCGACACGCCCGAGAAAGGCGGCATCGGTCATCCCAACCAACTGCTCCATCAAGGTGCTGATTAAAATAGGGAGGGCAATTTGAAAAATTTGTTTCGTTGAATACGTTTTCATTTTGTTTTTTTGAAGGAACGACAAAGTCCCTACAAGATTATTTGTTAATTTTGCGGAGAATCTAAAAAGAGCACACGTTCAGAATCATCAAACAGCTGGCGTCGTAGCGCGTGGCATTCAAGCCAATCTGCCCAGCGAAAGCCTGTTGATGGTTCTTATCCGCTCATCAACTGTTTAATATGACACTTTACCCAAATCTTATTATTGACGCACTGCGCATGGTGCGTTATCCAGGAAACGGCAAAAACATTGTTGAAGCCGAAATGCTTGAAGACGACCTTCGCATTGATGGCATGAATGTGTCGTTTTCAATTATCTTTGACAAGAGTACAGACCCTTTCATTAAGTCGGTCCTGAAATCGGCTGAAGCAGCCATCCATACATACGTCAGCAAGGATGTGAATGTGGCGGTAAGCTACAAAACCCTGCAGGCGGCACGCCCTGAACCCGGCAAGATGTTGCCCCAAGTCAAGAACGTGATTGCAGTGAGTTCAGGCAAGGGCGGTGTCGGCAAGAGTACAGTTGCCGCAAACCTTGCCGTGTCGCTCGCACAGATGGGCTATAAGGTCGGTTTGCTTGATGCCGATATTTTCGGTCCGTCGGTGCCCAAGATGTTTAGCCTGGAGCAGGTGGATATCTTTGCAGAGATGGTGGAGGGTCGCCAGCTCGTAATTCCTGCCTTTAAATACGGCATTGAATTGCTGTCCATTGGTTTCTTTGTGAATCCACAAACGGCAACGCTATGGCGCGGGGGTATGGCGTCAAATGCCTTGAAGCAGTTGATTGCCGATGCCAAGTGGGGCGAACTCGATTATATGATTTTGGACACCCCTCCAGGCACAAGCGATATCCACCTCACGTTGTTGCAAAACCTCGCCATCACGGGTGCGGTGATTGTTTCAACACCCCAACAGGTGGCTTTGGCTGATGCCCGCAAGGGGATTGACATGTACCAAAACGAAAAGGTGAATGTGCCCATCCTCGGATTGGTGGAAAACATGGCGTGGTTCACGCCAGCCGAACTGCCAGAAAACAAATACTACCTCTTCGGCCGCGAAGGCGTCAAGCAATTAGCTGCCGAGATGAATGTGCCTTTATTGGGACAAATACCCATCGTACAGAGCATTTGCGAGAGTGGAGACGGCGGCGAACCTATTGCCCTCAACCCCGACACACTCACTGCACAGGCGTTCCGCAACTTAGCAGCACGCGTGGTGGAGGAAACCGAACGCCGCAATGCCACACTGCCTGCCACGTCGATTGTTGAGATGAAGAAATAAAAAAGCGTTTAATAGAGTACAAATAACAGAGTACAGAGTACAACTAACCATCCGGACGGAGTTGTACTCTGTACTCTGTTATTTGTACTCTATTACAGCTCTGTTATCTGTTATCTGTTATCTGTACTCTAAAATTACTCTCTCTACTTTGACTTTTCCAGGCTGGAACGCTTCGAACGGTTATAGCTGCGGTAATCGTCGAGTTCAATCTCTACCTCGGGTTCTGTGAGTTTCCCCTCTTGAGGCAATTGGAACTTCAGGTATTTAATGGTCAAGCCACGGTCCAACCATTGTTGTTCGTAGTAGGTCTTAATCCCTAAGATCTGCTTCACTTCCTCGTCCTTTTCTTCCAACAATTGGTGGTAGAGGTCGTCGGTTTTGAACACCACGGGGAGTTTGTTTTCCGCCACCATATAATTGGTGTAGGTAAACAAGAAATTACTGTCGGTTTTCAAATGGATGAGTCCGTCGTTTTGCAGAAATGCACGGTAGCGCTCCATGAAGTAAGTGGAGGTGAGGCGCTTCGTGACCTTCTTCATCTGAGGATCGGAGAAGGTCAACCAAATCTCTGCCACCTCGCCGGGGGCAAAGAAGCGCTGGATAAATTCGATATTGGTGCGCAGGAATGCCACGTTGGTCATGCCTGCCTTCAAACTCTCGGTGGCACCGCTCCACATGCGTGCGCCCTTAATATCCACACCGATAAAGTTCTTATTGGGGAAGAGTTTGCCTAACCCAACGGTATATTCACCACGTCCGCAACCCAACTCCAACACGATGGGGTTGTTGTTCTTAAAGAAGCGTTCGTGCCACTGTCCTTTCAATTCAAAGTGCGCCTCAGTGTCGAGCGCTTGAAAGGGCGCCTCAAACACGTGAGGATAACTGGCCATATCGGCAAATTTAGAAAGTTTATTCTTACTCATTTGTATATTTTGGTGCGTTTATAAATTAATCAAACAGAGTTGTCATCAACTCGTCCCACAGATTTTTAATAATCTAACTGAATTATTCGCTAAGGCTCATCAAAACGTCTCTAATTCTAGATAAAAAAACATTACATCCCTCTGTTTCTTTTTTTTCTAGAATTTGAGAATTAGAGAATTATTTATCTGTTGATATGCACTGCGGAGTCAATTATTCGCTAAGGCTCATCAAAACGTCTCTAATTCTAGATTATTATCTGTCGATACACACTGCGGAGCCTATTCTCTAATTCTCTAATTCTAGATTATTATCTGTCGAGATACACTGCGGAGCCTATTCTCTAATTCACTAATTCTCTAATTCTTGATAAAAAATCAAGTGTTTTAAAGTTTTTTCAAGAATTTGCGAATTAGAGAATTATTTATCTGTTGATATGCACTGCGGAGCCAATTATTCGGACTCTCTTTTATTTTGAAGTTTCGTCGTTCAATATTTTTTCGATTTCTGCGGATGTCAGAGTGAGTTTTTGTTTGCAGAAACTCATGAGTTGTTGTGCCTGTTCCAGTTGGGCGGTTAGTTCATCAACACCCAACGTGTTATTTTCCAGACCCTCAACGATGCTTTCCAACGCCTG
This sequence comes from Bacteroidaceae bacterium, assembly GCA_017628775.1. The sequence goes on from JAGBYN010000092.1 coordinate 3,568, forward strand.
CATCGCCTCAGCATAGGTTATTTTTTTCTTCATGACTTTTCAGGTTGTGGGGTTATGATTTGGCTTTGTGCCGTGCCGTGGCTGAAGGTGGTCGTGACGATATCGCCTGCCTTCAATTGCTGGGCATCGGTGATGGCTTTGCCATTGATGCGCGTGATGCTATAACCTTGTGAAAGGATATGGCTGGGTTGCGCCAGGGCAATGATTTTCTCGAGCAACGGCAACTTCTGCTGTTCGCGATGGAGACGCTGGCGACAGAGCGTCGCCACGTGCAACTTCATGCGTTTGAGCACTTCATCCTCGCGTATCAAACAACGGCGTGCGCAGTTGGCGAGCGCCACCGACAATTGTTCCTGGCGTTGGCGTTCACGGTTGATGTAATCCATCGCACCACGCACCAGGCGCTGACTCAGATCATCGAGCAAGGCATATTCAGCACTGAAATGCTCGATCAGGAAGGCTGCCACAGCCGTTGGTGTTTTGAGGCGCGTGTGCGCCACATAGTCCAAAACGGTTTCATCGCGTTCATGGCCAATACCCGTGAGCACGGGGATGGGAAACTGAGCCACGACGGCAGCCAGGTCATAACGCTCAAAGCCATAGAGGTCGGCTGCCGCACCACCCCCACGAATAATCACCACGCAATCCCAATCGTCGGCTTTCGAAAAGATCTCGTAGAGTGCCGCCATGCAACTCTCCTCTACCCCATCACCTTGCATGATGGCAGGAAAGAGCGTACATTCAAAGGGATAGCCCGACTGCTGAAGCTGATGCATGAAATCGCCATAGCCTGCAGCCGATGCACTTGAAACGACAGCAATGCGCTTCAAGGGTCGGGGCAAGGACAAGCGTTTATTATCATCAATAATACCCTCCTCCTCGAGTTGTTGCAAGATTTTTTGTCGTTGCTTGGCAATATCGCCCAAGGTATAAGTGGGATCAATATGGTGCACGTTCAAGGCATAGCCATAAACGGGGTGGAAGGTGACGCTCACCTCAGCAAGGATGGTCATCCCCGCTTGAATGGTGGTGCCTGTGGCTGCTTTGAATTGCTCGGCAATGTGCAGATACGTGTTGCGCCAGATATTGGCCTTGGCACGCGCCAGAACCATTTGGCTGCGTTCGTCCTTCTCAATAAACTCCAGGTAGCAGTGTCCATTGTTCGCCACACGCGCCTCACTCACTTCAGCCGTCACCCAATAGGTTTGGTCAAACCACTCCGAGAGGGTGGCTTGAATGGCTTGGTTTAATTCAAGTAAAGAAAGAGAAGACATAGCGTATTGAGAGTTGAGAGTTGAGTGTTGAGAGTTTAGAGATTCCCTCCGGCATGTAGGGGCCGATCACCGTGTCGGCCCGTCGTCAATCAACGTACTAACGAGGGTGAGAGTTTAGAGATTAGAGTTGAGAGAATCCATCCGGCATGTAGGGGCCGATCACCGTGTCGGCCCGTCGTCATCCCACGTACCAATCGCCCAAAGATGTTGTCGGCCCGTCGTGAATTAACCGTCAATCCGTAAATAGGGAGTTTCGGCCCGTCGTCAAATTGACGCACCAATCCAAATTCTATATTATCCGATAAAAACCTATAACATCCTATATTATCAGCGAGAAGAAAAAAACTGCGCTCGGAATGGATTTAATGATTACCATGCGGTTGGCTGTTCATCATCAACTGTGGTTTTTCTCACGCAAAGACACAAAGTAGCGCAAAGAAAATTTATCAGAGTACAGAGCACAACGCCATCCGGAAGGCAAACATAACGCACATCACGTTGTTATGTCACTAAAAGGTTATTCCACATTCAGAATATCCAGAATCAGGGGCATCACCACGTGGTTCAGGATTTTATCGTTTAGGCGATGCTCGCCATCAAACAGCACGAAGTGATCCTTGCCATAGTGTTTGCAGAACACGGATTGGAAACTTGTGGTAATCTTATCGTCCTTACCAAAAACGCCCCACACCATATTCTTCTCTTCTGCGGTGATGTTCTTAAACGACTCCTTCTCCAGTGTGCGGAACTGATCGATCATGGTGCGATCCACCTTAAAGTCCTTGGCACCATCCTCGCGTTTATTGAGGAAGGGGTAGCGCCCCATGCCTTTGAAGGTGAGCGTTCGCGACATCTGAAACGAGGGATTGACCAGGATGCGTGGCGTGCCCTTGAGCAATTCCGTGTAGAAGCCGCCCATAGAAGTACCGATGATGAGGTCGGGGTGCTCGGTATCAATGATGCGACGCAACAGCTCGATGGCCTCAGCCGGCAACACTGGGAGGTCGGGCGCAATGACACTGACGTGCTTCTCATAAAGTTGCTGGCGCAACATCATCACCGTGCCTGAGGAGCCACTCGAACTAAAGCCATGAACATAAAGGATTTTCTTGGTCATAGGATGCATCAGCTTAAGCTCGCCAACATCTGCTTGAGCACAACGCTGGCTGATATTTCGCGGTTTGCCGCTTCAGGAATCACCAGCGATTGAGGCGATTCAATCACACTGTCGGTAACCACCACATTACGACGCACGGGCAAGCAATGCATAAAGTGGGCATTGTTCGTCACCGCCATTTGACGGTCGCTCACCGTCCAGTCGGGATCGTTGCAAAGGATCTTTCCGTAGTTTTCAGGACAGGTCACACCAGGGCAACTCCAGTTCTTGGCATACACGAAATCAGCGCCTTCAAAGGCTTTCATCTGATCATACTCCACACGAGCATCGCCCACGAACAAAGGATCGAGTTCGTAGCCTTTTGGATGGGTAATCACCAAATCGTAGTTGGCATAGCGCATCCACTCTGCAAAGCTATTGGGCACCGCTTGTGGCAATGCCTTGGGGTGAGGCGCCCAGGTGAGAACGACCTTCGGACGAGCCGTTTTCTTATACTCTTCAATGGTGATTAAATCGGCAAACCCTTGAAGGGGGTGTGCCGTCGCACTTTCCATAGAGAACACGGGCTTGCCGCTGTACTTGATGAACTGATTGAGGATATTCTCAGTATAGTCGTCCGCACGGTTCGTCAAACCTGCGAAGGTGCGCACACCGATAAGGTCGCAGAACGACGACATCACGGGAATAGCTTCAAGGAGGTGCTCGCTGCGGTCACCATCCATCACCACGCCACGTTCGGTTTCCAACTTCCATGCTCCCTGGTTCACGTCAAGCACAATCACATCCAACCCTAAGTTGCGCGCGGCTTTCTGGGTGGACAGGCGCGTGCGCAAACTGTTGTTGAAGAATACCAACAATACGGTTTTGTGCTTACCGAGTTGTTCGAAATGATAACGATCATCCTTGATGAGTCGAGCTGCCTCCAAAGCTTCTGAGAGATTGCCAATATCCGAGGCGTGAAGGAATGTATTCATAATTTTTCGTATTGCTTTATATTTATTTATATTTATGTTTTAACGATGTTCGTACAAAAATACTAAATTTGCATCATACATTGAAGTTCTAACCAACAAAAAATATTCTATTTAAGTATGAAGAAACTATTTATCACCCTTGCCGCAGCAATCTTCACTATGGGTTGCTATGCTCAAGATGAACAGAAGACCAACAACAAGGCAACAATTGTTGGTGTGCAAGTAACCGCTGATGCAGCTAAGAAAAAGCCAACCATCAAAACAATTGATACTAAGGTGGCAGGCGGCGAAAAGATATTGGCTGAGATCGTGAAGCAAAACAAGGATAAGGTGTTGCTCATCGATTTCTGGGCCACATGGTGTGGTCCCTGCCGCATGGCAATGAAGCAGATTGACGAGATCAAAGATGCACTCGTTGAAAAGGGTTGCGTGTTCGTGTACGTCACTGGCGAGACATCACCCCTTGAAAAGTGGAACCCTATGATTGAAAACATCGATGGCGTGCACTACCGCTTAAGCAACAAGCAATGGGGCGAGCTGTGCACTTCACTGAGTCTGCGCGGTATTCCCTCTTACATGATCATCAATGCCGATGGCACTCGCGCTTACGACAACTTTGCAACAGGTGGTTACCCTGGCAGCGAAGTATTGAAGAATGAAGTTGAAGTGGCGCTCACAAAATAAGTTCACAGACCCCACACTTAAATCCATACATTAATGTCTCGAGTACTGGTGGCCATGTCGGGTGGCGTGGATAGTTCCGCAGTATGCCTGCTGCTTCGTGATGCTGGACATGAAGTGGTAGGCATGACCATGCGTGTGTATGACCTACCCCAACAATTTACGGAAAACAACGACGAACCCGACTTTATCATTAAAGCCCGTAAGTTAGCCCAGCATCTGGGCATTGAGCACCACGTGGTGGATGTTCGAGAGGAGTTCCGACGCACCATCGTGCAAAACTTTTTAGATGAGTACAGCAACGGAAGGACGCCAAATCCTTGCGTGCTGTGCAACCGCGACTTCAAATTTCGCCTGCTCAGCGAAATGGCGCAGCAATACCATTGCGAATTAATGGCCACAGGGCACTACGTCAAGAAGGTGGTTCACGACCACAAGCATTTCCTGCTGATGGGCGACGATCTTCGTAAGGACCAATCGTACTTCCTGTGGCGAGTGCCGCAAGACACGCTTCAGCGTTGCATCTTTCCCTTGGGCGAAATGGAAAAGACTGAAGTAAGGAAATATCTGGATGAGAAAGGATTTGAAGTCCACGCCAAGCAATCGGAGTCGATGGAGATTTGCTTTGTTGAAGCCGACTACCGCGACTTTCTACGCCAGCAACGACCTGAGTTGGCTGAAACGGTGCGCGGAGGTAACTTCGTGGATAACAGCGGCCGTAAATTAGGCGAACATCTTGGTGTGCCCTTCTACACGGTGGGCCAACGCAAAGGGCTGGGCATTGCCTTGGGTAAGCCCGCCTACGTGCTACGCTTGAATGCCGCTAAAAACACCATTGTTTTAGGCGATGAAGCCGACCTTCTGACGTCGGTGTTTTTCATCGAAGACCCTGTGTTTGTGGATGAAGCAGAAGCCTTTGCCCACGAAGCACTCACCGTGAGGGTGCGCTACCACAGCAAACCCGTGGCGTGCCGCATGGAACGCTTGCCCGACACCCACCTCATCCTGGTGCGCACGCAGCAACCCGTTTCAGCCATCACTCCCGGACAAAGCGCCGTATTCTACATCGGCAATCGCTTAGTGGGCGGTGCCATCATTGCCAACCAAAAGGGCATTGGCGCCTATGGCGGTTAGAAAGTTGAGAGAGGAGAGAACAGAGTTGAGAGTTTAGAGTTGAGAGTTTAGAGAATCCATCCGGCATGTAGGGGCCGATCACCGTGTCGGCCCGTCGTGGATTAACCGTCAATCCATTAATCACCGTGTCGG
>JAGBYN010000093.1 GCA_017628775.1 Bacteroidaceae bacterium
GTCACACTCATGAGAATGATACTTATGTATTATGTTGATTTCATAGCGTTTTTAGAAAATCCTAATAGTGATGAGATAAAAATACAGGCAGAAAAGGATATATCGCCCCACATACAACTGCTATTATTTGAATAAGGGGGGGCTTACTTTTCAAATAAAACATCCGCAACCCCATAAAATCGGGGATGCGGATGCATAAATTGTGCCTTTGAAAAGTTTACCGGACAGCAATACTTTCAGATAGATTAATTTGCGAGAGATTGCCAAATATTAAGAGGGTTAAGACTATGCTCGTCTTAACCCTCTTAAACTTTATTATTGCTTCGCTCACCGCTCAATTAACCATTTGCAAAGTCACTCCTCACTAAATAAATTTCAGATAGAGTTCCAAACTCTTCACTCCTTACTCCTCACTTTTAAGGTAGGTTCTATAAATTAGCTTGAGGCGATTGGGCTTAAGATTTACATAATATTTAGCTGCACTCGACAATTTGAAAATAAATTTTCATTGCGCTCATTGGCAAAATATTTTAGAGGATTTTTCTTTTTATCGACGAAGAAGCGTAGCGGGCTACGTTTCAAGGAGTTAAAGAGAAAAAGACCTAAAAGATAAGCAAAGCGGCCAAGCCAAGAATTTACCTAAAAAATGAAAAATACTAATTTATAGAACCTACCTTAATAAAGCGTGACAGCGTAACACGTGACGCGTGACAGCGTGACAGCGAGGAAAATTCATGGTTGGAAAGTAGGGACGCAATACATTGCGTCCGCCACCCACATGGCCTTTATTTTAGTGAGTAGTTAGGAGTGAGTAATGAGTAGTTGTCATCCGGACGGTAATTCTCAAACTCTCGAACTCTTGAACTTTCCACTTTCATCTTTCCACTTTCATCTTTGCTCTGTACTCTGTATCTAATTCAGGCCCGTGGGTTCTAAATTAATTGTTTTAGCCAGATCGATAAGGAATTGGAGTTCAGCCTCGTATGTGCCTTCAATTTCTTCGTTCCATCGAGCCTCTTTAAGCGCTTGTTTCAACACACCTACTTCGCGCGAGGGTTGAAGGTTAAAGATGTTCATAATGTCGTTACCAGAAATAATGGGTTGGAAGGCATTCTTCTTATCCTTAGCTTGAATTTCAACCATTTTTTGTCGCACGAGTGCAAAGTTATTGAGGAAGTTTTGTTTCTTACGCTCGTTTTTGCTCGTGATATCTGCTTCACAAAGCATCATCAAATCCTCAATATCGGGGCGTGCCTCAAAACCGAGGCGTCGTACGGCTGAGTCGGTCACGGTGTCGTCGGCAATCGCTATGGGGCGCATGTGCAAATCAACGAGTTTTTCAACATACTTCAAGCGATCGTCTAAGGGTAATTTCAAGCGGTGGAAGACGTTTTTCACCATCTTCTTACCGATGAAGTTATGATTGTGGAAGGTCCACCCTAAGGCATCGTCCCACTTCTTACTTTTAGGTTTTCCGATATCGTGAAGCAATGCTGCCCATCTCAAATAAAGGTTATCGGATTTAAGTGCTACGTTGTCGACCACCTCAAGGGTGTGGTAAAAGTTATTCTTGTGGGCTCTGCCGCGTCGCGTTTCCACGCAATCTAATGCAGCAAGTTCGGGTAAAATGTATGCCATCAAACCGCATCTTTGCAAGTCAACCAAACCGCGTGAAGGCGTGCTTGATTCCATTATTTTATTCAACTCAGTGATGATGCGCTCTTGCGAAATAATCTTGATGCGATCTTTATTTCGACACAATGCCTCGAACGTCTCGTCCTCGATGGCATAATTGAGTTGAGTGGCAAAGCGAATGCATCGCATCATGCGCAAGGGGTCGTCAGAAAAGGTGATATCGGGGTCGAGTGGCGTTCTGATGGTTTTTGTTTCAATATCACCAAGTCCGTCAAAGGGGTCAACCAATTCGCCATATCGGTTAGCATTCAAACAAATGGCCATTGCATTGATGGTGAAGTCGCGTCGGTTTTGGTCATCGGCAAGCGTTCCGTCCTCCACGATGGGTTTACGACTATCTCTTTGATAACTTTCCTTTCGTGCACCCACAAACTCTACTTCAATACCGTGCCATTTGATTTGCGCGGTACCAAAATTCTTAAACACACTCAAACCCGACTTCAATCCAATGTGCTTGGCAAAAGCTTCGGCCATCTTAATACCGCTCCCGACTACAACGACGTCAATATCCTTTGATGGGCGGTTGATGATCAGATCTCTAACATAACCGCCTACGACGTAGCATTCATACCCTAATTCGTCGGCAGTAGCAGAGAGTTGGTTGAAAATTTTATCGTTTAGTTCAAAATTCATAACAATACGTATGTTTTTAAAAAAACAACTCGAACAACTTTTAGCGTTGTCCGAGTTATCGTTATGGTGACTCCGACAGGATTCAAACCTGTAACCTTCTGATCCGTAGTCAGATGCTCTATTCAGTTGAGCTACGGAGCCATACCTAAAAAAATCAAAAGAAAATGAAAATTGTGTGACTCCGACAGGATTCAAACCTGTAACCTTCTGATCCGTAGTCAGATGCTCTATTCAGTTGAGCTACGGAGCCATACAAAAATCAAAGAATCAAAATGAAAGAATTTGTGACTCCGACAGGATTCAAACCTGTAACCTTCTGATCCGTAGTCAGATGCTCTATTCAGTTGAGCTACGGAGCCATACAAATGTGCTTCATTGCCTTA
>JAGBYN010000094.1 GCA_017628775.1 Bacteroidaceae bacterium
CGCACAAACATCGGCACGATGGCGAAGGGTATGAGGTACACACTCAAACTCGTGTGCGCTGCTACGAAGTAAGCAATCAGCGGTAGCGTTGTATTGAGCGTAAAGAGCAGGCAGAGCACGTTGTTGCGCTCCATGTAGTCACGGCGGAAGAGATAGATGTAAGTGAAAAGTGCCGTGAATACGAGACTGGCAAAAAGGAACTGACCAAGTAGTACCCACCACTCCGAATGATGCTCGCCCTGGCGCTTGTCATAAGCGTCTTTAAGTGAGTCCAAAATACTCACCATTTCGGGAGTTACGATGTCGCCCTGACTGATGATCTTCTGTCCGCCCTGCACCATCGTACTAAATTGCCCAATGCTAGCAAAAGCCTCGTTGAGCGCAGCGTTATTTCGGCGTTCATCGTAGGACAGGTTGGGTTGCAGATAAGTATTCAGGTTACATTTCTGCAAATCCGTGCCCCAACGGTGCAAGGAGTCGGCAGCCATGATAGATTCGTAGGCAGTACGCGTTGTGAGCACCTCATCTATTTCGCGTGTCATGGCACGCTGGGCACTGACAATGCGGATGCCGTTAGGATGTGCCACCTTTACTTCGCCGTAATCCTTTACAGAAAGGAATCCCTGGGCGTAAATGCGGCGCAGTTGGTTTTCGGCAAACAGCAAGCACCCTTTGGGCACATCGGGATATTTACCCGCCACAATGTCCTGCTTGAAGAGCGCAATCTGTTGCTCGCCAAGCCCCGTCTGCAACTGATAATAGGGCTGATACGCCAAGCGAATGCTGTCGCGCATCTGCTGTTGTTCAACCTCTGAACGGAGCACGGGGAAGTCAAACTCCGCAATAAGCGTAGAGTAGCGCCAGGGCTTATCGGGTTGGTATTCGTAACCAAACTGCGTGGTATGGCGCGGCGCAAAGGTCAGCAAGAAGGCGGCGCAAGCCACAATGCTGAGAATCACTATTGCGATGCGCGAACGGCTGATGTGTATTTGTTTTTTAGCCATAGTTGAGTGTGTTAAGTAGGGAAAGCGGCGGGGGAATGACGAACCCCTTTTACTCTTTAGATAAAACGTTCGTCAAACTCAACGCCCATTTCATTTAGCAATTCTATCAATTCGTCACGTACCGAGGTTTTGCTGTGATGCACCTTCTGATTGATGATATACTGTGTAACACGAGTTGTTTCATTTTTCGAATAGGTGAGTGCACAATATCCTTCGCTCCATTTAACGAACGATGGGAATTTACTGCGGTTTATTGTTAAAAAGTTGTTAGTTGCAATTTTCAAATCGTGAACAAACGTTGCAATCGCTATTGAGGGGGGTAAGGATACAAGTAGATGAATGTGATCAGGCATACCATTTATGCGTAAAAGTACACATTGACGTTTTTTGCAGAACCCATAAATATACATGTACAAGTCTCTTTCATACTCTTCAACGATGGGAGCAGTCCCTTGATAAGTACGAAGTACAATATGATAAATGAGTTTGGTGTATGCCATAAAAACAGTGCTGATAGGGACACCCATTCAGGTGGGGTGTTCAAAGTTGTAAAAATGAATGATACTGTTTTGAGATGTATTTGGTATTGAGCATCAACTAATTTGGGACGGGCAAGACGCCGAAGGTGTCTCCGCTCGGTAACACTAAGTTTGCAGAGTAATTGGCGAAGCCAAAAAAGACAAACAAAAAAACTCTAACAAGAGCAATGCCGAGATTGTTTTTTACTTTTGTTGTAGTAAAGAAAAAACAATCGTCCTACCAGGTAAAATATTTCAGTAAATGGTTCAAAAGAAACCAACCCCGGTTAAATACTTGGTAGGGTACGGCTGCACTTAAGACGAGATAGATTGTCAGTCCAATTTGCTAGAGACTATTTAGTGTTTCAGTCTAGTGCTGCTATCGGTTGTTAGAGTTTAACAAAATACAGCACAAAGCTATGAAAAAAATCTTTATTGGAATCGACTTTTCCAAGAAAACCTTAGACGCGACTGTAATGCGCGAGAACTATCTACATGAGAAGGGAGAGCATCTGAGCTTTTCAAACAACAAGACAGGTGCGATGAAACTCATTAAATGGGTGAAGGGTTTTGGTTCTATAGAAGAATGTCTTTTTTGTGGAGAAGATACTGGGCTTTATAGCAAAATTGCGTCTGAAACGCTTGTTGAGCAAGGTTGTTTTATGTGGCTTGATAGTGCACTTCGTATCAAGAGGAGTCTTGGAATATCTCGAGAAAAGAATGACAAGAAAGACTCGAGAGATATCGCACTCTACGCTGCTCGTTTTAAAGATCAAGCGGAATGTTATATCATTCTAGATCAAGCCACTGAAGCGCTCAAGAAACTCTTTACTATGCGTAAGAAATTGGTGGAAGCATATAATAGGTTGCTCGTAAATTATAACGAAAGCAAGAAATACTTTGACAATGAACTCTTGTCTGATGCATTTGCCATACATGAAGAACTCATCGCTCAAATAAAAGAGAAAATTAAGGCCTTGGAGAAAGAGATGAAGAAAATTATTAAGTCAAATTCTGAACTGAACAACACTTATAACATTCTCTCATCAATGCCTGGCATAGGACTCATCAATGCGACTGCATTTATTGTTTACACAAACAATTTCAAAAAATTCGATTACGATGCTCGTCGTATTGCTTCTTTCTGGGGCGTCGCACCATTTGGGCATACCTCAGGAACTAGTGTCAAGGGAACTCCTCATGTGTCGCATTATGCAGATTCATACTTAAAATCTATACTTTCAGAGGCTACTTTGTGTGCTACACGGTTCTGTCCTATAATTAGCGCGTATGTTGCTAGATTAAAACAAGCCGGGAAACACAAAAATGTTGTTTTGAATAATGCAAAGAATAAAATGATACACATACTTGTCGCTATGATCCGAAATAACGAAAAATTTAGAAAGGCGGCATAAATTTCTTTAAAATAGTTTGGCAGTTAACATAGATTGCCGGGGCGTGCGAGCGAGGCGAGTACCCCCGGTGAGGAGTACACAAGCATCGCACCCTGGAGGGGTGCCCGAGCAGGGCAAGGTATGTCAGGTGTTGGGGCACTCTTCCAGAGTGCGACCACTCTCTGATACCAATCCGGGGGTATTCGCTACGCTCAAACCACCCGGTTACCGAGCGGTGACGCCTTCAGCGTCATTGAGCGAGTGAAATTTTTAAAGTTACTGAGCGGAGACACCTTC
>JAGBYN010000095.1 GCA_017628775.1 Bacteroidaceae bacterium
CGCGGATGGCGCGGGTATATTTAGCGTTAGGATACTTGATGAAGTTGAAGCGGTGTTCGCAATCTTTAGCGTTGAGCGTATTGCCCGTACGTACGTCCTTGAGCTTAACAGTACAACCGATGTCGCCTGCTGAGAGTTGCTCAACCTTTTCGCGGTTAGCTCCTGAACATACGAAGAGTTGCGACATTCTTTCCTTTGAACCACGGTCTGCATTCAAGAGGTCGTCGCCTTCCTTGAGCACACCGCTCATCACCTTGAAGTATTGCACTTCTCCGATGTGGGGTTCAACGCCTGTCTTAAAGAAGTAAACCGATGTGGGCGCGTCTTCGCTTGGCACCACTTCTTCGCCGCGTGTGTTGAACACGGCTGGCATTTCGTCAACGTGAGGCACAACGTTGCCCAAGAATTCCATTAAGCGGCCAACGCCCATGTCGCGTCCGGCGCAAACGCAGAATACGGGGAAGATTGAGCGTGTCACCATACCCTTGCGGATACCTTCGCGCATTTCGTCTTCGGTGAGGTATTCTGTTTCGAAGAATTTTTCCATCAAGGCCTCGTCGTTTTCGGCAGCCGATTCAACGAGTGCTTTATGCAAGGCTTCAGCCTTTTCTTTTTCTGAGTCAGGGATATCTTCGATCGTTGGTTCACCACCTTCAGCAGCCCAAGTGAGCTTCTTCATCAAGATGATGTCGATCAATGAGTTGAAGCCTGCACCCGCATTGAGGGGGTATTGCACAGGCACAACCTTTGAACCATAGATTGATTGTAAATCTTCAAGAATTTGGTCGTAGTCGCACTTATCGTCGTCCAACTGATTCACGAGGAAGATAACGGGCTTCTTGAGTTTTTCAGTGTAACGGAAGTGGTTTTGAGTGCCCACTTCAGGACCAAACTGACCATTAATTAACAACACGGCGGTGTCTGTGACGTTCAATGCTGTTAAAGCAGCACCCACGAAGTCGTCAGAACCGGGACAGTCTATAATATTTAACTTCTTGCCCTTCCACTCGGTATGGAACACTGTTGAGAAAACAGAATAACCATAATCGTGCTCAACGGGGAAGTAGTCACTTACGGTGTTTTTTTGAGTGATGCGACCACGTCGACTAATTTGTCCGCTGTGAAACAAAAGTGATTCAGTCAAAGTGGTCTTACCCGAGCCATCATTGCCTAAAAGCGCAATGTTTTTAATTTCCTTTGAATTATAAACTTTCATGGTTGTTTAAATTTATGGTAAGTAAAATTTGGTTAGTGGTTTTTGTTTTTCGAAAACCGAGCGCAATTTATGCATAATTCACTTGAGCGCAAAATTTATTCTTATGTTGTTGAGCATAAAAAATTGCGCGCACGTGCCTGTGGAATGGCATTTTAAAGCGACGTAAGCGGAAGTAAAGACTAAAAATCCTTGCGGTTTATGGTTTATAGTATCACTTCAAGTAATTTTAATATTCCGCTTATCTACAATGTCTTAACCCACAGATTAAAAGATTACACTCTAACGCTTCGAGCGGTTTGTTGCTCCCCTTAAAAAGATGCCTTAGCGATGGTATTCAACCGCCAATCCACCTTCTGAGGTTTCTCGATAAAGCGAGGGCAAGTCGTGGCCCGTTTTCTTCATCACCAGAACGGCCTTGTCGTAGCTAATGCGGTGTTGGCCTTCGGCATACGTAGCGTAGATATTGGCATCGAGGGCACGTGCCGCAGCATGTGCATTGCGCTCAATGCAGGGTATTTGCACCAAGCCGCAAATAGGGTCGCACGTCATACCGAAATGATGTTCCAAGCCCATTTCAGCGGCATATTCTGTGGTTTGCAAGCTTCCGCCAAAGATGTAGTTGGCTGCAGCGGCTGCCATAGCGCAAGCTACACCTACTTCAGCTTGACATCCTGCTTCAGCGCCCGAGATTGAGGCCAACGACTTAGCGATATTGCCGATAAGCCCTGCCGTGGCCAAGGCATGGAGAATGCGCTTAACCGAGAAATTGCGCGTTTGCTGAATGTGGTAAAGCACTGCTGGCACCACGCCGCACGAGCCACACGTGGGGGCGGTAACGATGCGTCCGCCCGAGGCATTTTCTTCGGTCACCGCCAAGGCATAGGCAAACACCAAGCCGCGTGTTTGCAAATTTGAGCTATAGCCCTTCGCCTTAATATAATAATGGGGTGCCTTGCGGCGCAGGTTGAGGCCGCCTGGAAGAACGCCTTCGGTTTCCAATCCGCGCTCAACGGCTTCGCACATCGCCTTCCACACTTCGTTGAGGTAATCCCAGATTTCGGGTCCTTCGGATTGCTCAACGTATTGCCAGTAGGAAAGTCCGCGCTCGTCGCACCATTCAATAATATCATTTAAATGATTGAGCTCATAAATATCGGGGGTGGAAATGGCGCTATGCCCTTCTTCAGCCAGGGCACCACCGCCAACACTATAAACGATCCATTCATCGTAGTGCGCACCCGATTCGTTGATGGCACAGAATTTCATGCCGTTGGGATGATAGGGCAACACGATTTGGGGGCTCCACACGATGTGGCATTTATCCTTGCCTATAACGTCGAGTATTGCCCAATCCGTGAGGTGACCTCGCCCTGTGGCGGCTAAGCTACCGTAGAGGGTCACTTCAAAACTTTTGGCTTCGGGATGTTTCGCTAAATATTGCTCGGCGGCAGCACGAGGGCCCATGGTGTGTGACGACGAAGGGCCATAGCCGATCCGATATAATTCTTTTAAAGATTTCACGTTTTAATCGATTGTTTTGTGTTTGTATGGTTTTGAATAGGTTCAGAAAAGGCGCTAAATTAATTCGACGCATTTTCCTTGAGCCAACCCTTTCGATAGGCGCGCAGGAGGCGCTCGAGGTCGGTCACTTGTCGGCGAAGTTCGCGCCCTATATCCGTGTCGGCCACGAGCATACGGCGGTCGGTAATCTCCACAATGGAGGTGGTGGAGTGAATGTCGGTGCCTTGACGCACGGCCTCGTCGGTTGAGTTAAATGGCGCGTGCTGAACAAGCTGGAAGCCGCGGCTGTGATACACCAGCGTGTAGCCGGCAATGCCCGTGGTTGAATGATAAGCCTTTGAGAAACCGCCATCAATCACCATAAGGCGTCCGTCGGCCTTGATCGGGTTTTCGCCCTTACCCACCTTGACGGGCACGTGGCCATTGATGATGTGGCGATGCTTGCCTTGAACTTCGAAATTATCAAGCAATTGATCGCACACGTCGGCGTTGTTGCGCAATTGGTAATACCACCCTTTCTCTTCCTTATGCAATTCCTTTTCGGTAAGGAAATAGCGTTCGAACGTGGTCATTTTCGACTTGCCGAACAAGGGACTGTCGGCCCCACACCATAGGTACCAGAAGTAATCCTTGGCATAGGCTTTTTCCTCGTCCTCAGCACCTTCTTCATACGCTAAGCGCACCATTTCTTCAATGCGGGTCATTAATTCCTTGCCCTTATATTTGACGCCAAGCACTTCAACCTCACGCAAAGATCCATCTTCATTTAAAGGCACCGAAGCATGGAAGAGCAAGTTGGAATTACACACGGCATACATACCGCCATGCGTGAGCAAGCAACGCATGTGGCGCTGAAGTCGTTCGCTTGAACAGAACGAGCGCACAATGCTGCGCATGACGTCTTCCTCCTCCTCAGTCAATTTAAAGGGCGCAGAGGGGTCGATCGTGGGAAACATGGTATCGGTCATTTCATAGCGCTGACCATCCCACACGTACTGACCCTTTTCATAATCAATGTGCGACAAAACGCCCCGACTTTGCATGCCCCATTCGGGGTGAGCCTCATACAACTGCCCTTCAAGCTTAAATTGAATGATGGCAATGGCTTTATGCATCTGAGCGATTAAGCGTTGCGTTTTCTCGCCAGGAATGTCGGAAAGATCGATAAATGGTTTGAAAATAGTGCAGGGATCGTTGGCATAGGTTTCCATGGCAAAGGTAGCCAGCTTTACCATCGTGATGCCGTAGCCCTCTTCAAGCGTTGCCGTATTGGCATAGCGCAACGACAAGCGAATGACGGATGCCGCACAAACGGGATTTCCTGCGGCAGCACCCATCCAAAGAATATCGTGATTGCCCCACTCTATGTCGAGATTATGGTAGTTGCAGAGGGTGTCCATAATGAGGTGGGCACCAGGACCACGGTCAAAAATATCGCCCAAAATATGCAGACGGTCGATGGCTAAACGTTGAATTAAATAGCACAACTGAATGACGAACTTATCAGCGCGCTTCGTGCCGATAATCGTTTGGATAATCACGTTATAGTAGGCCTGCTTATTATGCGTGTCGGGCGATTCGTGCAAGAGTTCTTCGATGATGTATTCAAACTCCTCGGGCAAACTCTTTCTCACCTTGGAGCGCGAATATTTCGACGACACAATGCGGCACACGGCAATCAAGCGGGTGAGCATCGTTTGATAATAACTTGAAACATCAACACCCGAAGCAAGCATCAATTCCAATCGTTGCTCAGGATAGTAAATCAACGTGCACAAATCATCTATCTCGGATTTACTCAACGTGTCGTCGAATATTTCATGGACTTTCTTTTTGATATATCCCGATGCGTTACGAATAACATGCTGAAAAGCTTCGCTCTCGCCATGAAGGTCGGCCAAGAAATGCTCGGTCGATTTCGGGAGGTGCATAATCGCTTCAAGGTTAATGATCTCTTGCGTGACTTTCGAAACATTGGGAAACTCTTTAGCCAAGAGTCTTAAATATTTCATCGTTTCGTTTGCGTTTTTCATGACAAATACACTTTGCATTTTTGATCTATTTGCAAAAATAAAAAACTTCATAAAATCCACCTAATTTAGAAGCTTATTTTTTTGAAAACATTTTTTTATGCACAACATGACGCAATAGCTTTACATATTCATTAAAAATTTGTAAGTTTGCACTTTGCAAAGCCACCTATACCCATAGGTCATGCCTCATTTACTAACGTTTTAAGCTTTCATTATATGCCACTGATATCAGAGCGCGCAATAGAAATGCCTTCATCGCCAATCCGCAAATTGGCACCCTTAGCTTCGGAAGCCAAGAAGAAGGGCATTAAAATCTATCATCTTAACATCGGTCAGCCAGACCTCCCCACCCCACAGGAAGGGCTGAATATTCTTCAAAACATTGACCGAAACATTCTTGAATATAGCCCAAGCCAAGGCTTCAGTTCGTATCGCAAAAAATTAACGCACTATTACAAGAAGTTCAACATCAACCTGGATCCGGACGATATCATTATCACATCGGGCGGTTCGGAGGCGGTGTTGTTTGCCTTCCTCTCTAGCCTGAACCCTGGCGACGAAATCATCGTGCCCGAACCCGCTTATGCCAACTACATGGCGTTTGCAATTTCGGCGGGCGCCAAGATACGCACGATCTCCACAACCATTGAAGAGGGATTTGCACTCCCCAAGGTGGAGCAATTTGAGGCCCTCATCAACGAACGCACACGAGCTATTTTGATTTGCAACCCCAACAATCCAACGGGCTACCTTTACACCCGTAAGGAGATGAATCAAATCAGAGACCTCGTTAAGAAGTACGACCTTTATCTCTTCTCAGACGAAGTGTATCGCGAATTCATTTACACCGGTTCGCCCTACATTTCTGCATGCCACTTAGAAGGCATTGAGCAAAACGTGGTGCTTATCGACTCGGTGTCGAAGCGATATAGCGAATGTGGCATACGCATTGGCGCACTAATCACTAAAAACGAAGAAATCCGACAAGCGGTGATGAAATTCTGCCAAGCCAGATTAAGTCCGCCACTCATCGGCCAACTCATTGCAGAAGCCTCGCTCGACGCCACTGAAGATTATCATCGCGAAGTATATGATGAATACGTGGAGCGACGCAAATGCCTCATTGATGGCTTAAACCGAATCCCAGGCGTTTACTCCCCTATCCCAATGGGCGCATTCTACACCGTGGCACAACTACCCGTTGACGACGCCGACGACTTCTGCGCATGGTGCCTCACCGACTTCCAATACGAGGGATGCACCGTGATGATGGCGCCAGCTTCGGGCTTCTACACCACCCCTGGTGCGGGAAAAAATCAAGTGCGTATTGCCTACGTGCTGAAGAAGGAAGATTTGAACCATGCGCTCATCGTGCTTGAAAAAGCGCTCGAGGCCTACAAACAAGTTCGCAAACAAAACGCATAATCACTTTTGAATGCAATTTATAGCCAAACGCCTTTTCGCTAAAAGCGACAACAACGCACAAGCCTCAAGACCTGCAATCATGGTGGCTACGCTGAGCGTGAGTCTTGCCGTTTTCGTGATCCTGATTTCAACTGCCATCGTGTTGGGCTATCAAAAAGAGGTGGAACAAAAGATTTTTGGATTTTCATCACACCTCAAGGTGCTTAACATCCATGCCTTGCAAGTGCCCGAAGCCTACCCGATTCAATTGCCCCCATATCTGGAGCAAAAAATTGCCAGTACGCCGGGCGTGGCACACATCCAAAAGGTAAGCGCCAAAAAGGGAGTGATTAAGACCTACGACCAATGCTCGCCCATAACGCTCAAGGGATTATCCAGCACCCACGACACGGCGTTTATCAAAGCCGCACTGATTGAAGGACGTTTGCCAAACACGAGTAAGCCTGCCAACGAAATTATTATCTCAAAGCAAAAGGCAAACGAGCTCAACCTCAAGATGGGCGATCGCATATATGCCTACTTCTTTGAACAGAGCATCAAAACAAGGCGATTCACCATCACGGGCATCTATGAGACGCACATGAAGCACTTCGATGCCACCTTCGCCCTCACGGACATTCAAACGGTTAATCAACTGAATAATTGGCCTACGGGAAAGTATTGCGAAATGGAAATCAACGTCAACGACGAAACGCAGGCAACGCAAATTCAAGAGCAAATCGCAACCGCGCTTGCGGGGTTCCCAAACATTGCCGTGGTCAGCTCGCGCGAACTGTATCCGCAGGTGTTTTCATGGCTCAGCATGCTCAACGTTAACGCATGGGTGATCCTTGTGCTGATGCTTGGTATCGCCATTTTCACGATGATTAGCGGCACGTTCATCCTCATTCTTGAGCAAACGCAAACCATCGGCACGCTTTCTGCCTTAGGCGCCACGCAAGCGCAATTGCAAAAGTTGTTTTTCCGCATTGCAGCACGAATAGCAATTAAGGGTGTGATGGCAGGAAATGTCGTGGCTCTTGGCGTATGGTGCATCATTAGCTTCACGGATTGGTTCACGCTCAACCCTGAAACGTACTACCTTGATCGGGTGCCCATCGACATGGCGCTTGTGCCTTGGTTCGTCACGAACATCATCTCAATTGCGATTATCTGCGCCTCGTTGCTCATACCCACGCTCATCATCGCCTACATTCAACCATCGAAAGTAATTCGATTTGAATAACATCCATATCAACCCAACAAGAAAAAGGGGTAAGTCAAAACGAAAGAATATGCTTCTTAATTTTGACTTACCCCCTATCTTTTTTCATTGCTAAAGCACCGTCTCTCCCCGGCGTTGCCCTGATTAAGAGCACTTATGGAAGTTTAGGAAACTTTGACCAATCAGGTTTACGCTTTTCAAGGAATGCACGTCCGCCTTCATGCGCTTCATCAAGCAAGTAATAAAGCATGGTGCAATCACCCGCTAATTGCTGAATACCGGCTTGTCCGTCGAGCTCAGCATTAAGTCCTGCCTTAATCATGCGCAATGCCAAGGGTGAATGATTCATCATCTCTTCTGCCCATGCCACGCATTCGTCTTCCAATTGTTCAAGGGGCACCACCTTGTTCACCATGCCCATACGCTCAGCTTCATGAGCGGTGTATTGTCGGCACATAAACCATATTTCACGCGCCTTCTTTTGTCCCACAATTCTTGCTAAATAACTGGCTCCGAAGCCTGCATCAAACGAACCTACGCGTGGGCCTGTTTGTCCGAATTTTGCTGTTTCGGCCGCTATAGTAAGGTCGCACATAAGGTGCAACACATGACCGCCGCCAATGGCAAATCCGTTCACCATAGCGATAACGGGCTTGGGAAGCGTGCGAATTTGCTTTTGCACTTCAAGCACATTCAGACGGGGCACACCATCGTTGCCAACATATCCCCCACGTCCCTTGACGTTCATATCGCCACCAGCACAAAAGGCCATATCGCCAGCACCGGTGAGAATAACGACCATAATGTCGGAACAATCACGACAATAGGTAAATGCCTCGCTTATTTCCTTAACGGTAAGCGGCGTGAAGGCATTGCGATAGCGGGGGCGATTAATCGTTATCTTTGCAATGTGATTATAAGATTCAAAAATGATTTCTTCAAATTGACGTATTTCTGTCCAAGTTCTCATATTTATTTCGTTTTTGGTTTTATTATTTGGTTTCGTGTCAACACACGATTTCAAGTATCGCAGGGCGTTTAAAGTCGGTTTTGAGCAACCAATCTATTGCTTCGTTCAAGCCTTGCGCATCGGCCACCTGGCGATAGGCACATTCAAAACTCATGGCCACCCCTTCAGCGGTAAATCGATGCTCTGCCGCGATGTATTGAGGCAAGGCTTGCGATTGTGATAATCCTGGAAGATGTGAGAATATCTGTCCGCGCTTGTTATTGAGCAACAGGATTCGATAATTACCCTTTAACTCAGAATTCCATAAGGCATTGACATCATAGAAGAAACTTAAATCGCCAATAATCGTCAGCACCACATCGGAGTGGAACAAGGCACACCCTACTCCAAACGAAAGGCTACCTTCTATGCCGTTGGTTCCGCGATTACAATACACGGGGAAATGTCCGCCTTCTATGTACATGGAAGCCAAACGCACACTCATGCTGTTGGCTAAATTTAAAGCGCCTATGGCACGTGGATGATGCTTTAGATATAGCCCTAACGCTTTCACCACGAGATGTTCAACCCCCATGGATGGCGATAAGTGCGCAGAAGCCTCTGCGTAAATGCTATCAATGAATTGCTTGTGGCAATGCGGTTTGTTGGGCAATTTTAAAAGTGCATTCAAAGCTTGAAGTATAGGGATAGACACTGAATCCGTTAAATGTCCGAAGGTGTTGGCTTGTGGATTAATATCGCTCAATCGATATACTTTAAGCGCTTCATTTCGACGCAACCATAACTTGATTTGCTTATGAATCAAGGCGCCCCCAAGATGCACCACAACATCGGGCACATAATCGATGGTTTGATCTCTTTTTAATTTTTCTTCAAGAAAGGCAGCATGCGTTGAACCTAAAGCATTTGAGATAATCTCTGGCACACACGCCATTTTCTCGGTAAGCATGGCCAACAATTCGGGCGCAAAAACATCTGAGTGCCCCATCACCAAGAGCGGGCGTTCGGCTTGCGAAATGCACGATAGGATGCTTGTCAAACGCGCATCGGCGCATGGGCCTGATGATTGATTCAGCGTAAACAGATGTGATGTAAAATCCGGCAAAGAAGGTTGCGTAAAATCAAAGAGGGGCTCATTAATTCGCAGATTAAGTTGAACCGGCTGCTTCTTTTCAAGCAACATGCTTAAAGCTTCGTTAAAAGCTGAAGCAAGTTCATCTGTCGGCGTTTCTTCCGACACATCAAAGCACAATGCATAGGGTGCATAAGCATCCTCTTGATGAATGGTTTGCCCATCCAATTGGTCAATCCAGGCTAAAGGACGATCGGCCGACACCACAAGCAAGGGGATATTGCGATAGAAAGCTTCGGCAATGGCTGGTTGTAAGCACAAAACGGCACTTCCTGATGTAACACAAATGCAAACGGGCACATGCTTTGATGCCGCTATTCCTAAGGCCACAAAGCCCGCCGAGCGTTCATCGGTCACGCCATGCAAAGAGAACCCTAACTCACCCGCCGCTTGATGGAGATTGTGCACAACAGGCGCATTTCTTGAACCTGGACACACCACAATATCCACCACACCATAATGCTTCAGCATCATGGTGAGCAGGTTTATATGCAACTTATTGGAATACATTTCTTTGAAGCGCTTTAATGCTTTTTTACTGAATTATTTTATAAGCGGTTTGAACCTTGGCGATAATCTCATGCCACTCGTCCTGAAGAACACTCTCTTTCAATAATCCCCCACCCGCGTAAAGACGCCATTGATTCACATTGATGCAATTCGCACATCGCAGAGTGACGTAAAGATGCGTTTGATGATTCAGGTTTAAAGGACCACTAAAGCCAGCATAATAACCACGCTGATGTTGCTCTATTTTTAAGATTTGATCAAGAGCGGCCATTTGAGGCATACCGCATACGGCTGGCGTGGGGTGCAACGCAGCGAGCAACGCCCCGATGTTTAAATCGCTTGTAAAGTAGAAATCCGTGCACAAATGGAGCAAATTTGCTGCTTCAACCGTGCGCGTAGGCATGACTTGCGCTTTAATGTTAAGCGCCTCCAACTGGCTTAAAATATAATCAGCCACATACTTTTGCTCCTCGGTGTTTTTCGCACTCCATACGGGTGGTTGCGAAGCTTGTTCACGACGCATGGTGCCCGCTAAGGCAACGGTATGAAACTGAGATAATGCTGTGCTTTCTAAAATCACCTCAGGCGTAATCGTAAGCCATGTGCCCGTGTCTGGGGTTGACCAAAGCGCCACATAACTTTTAGGAAAAGCGTGGCATGCCCTGATAAAAATGTGTTCTAAAGCATCGGATTGATGATGGGTGCTGACATTAAACGAAAACGACAAAACGATTTTCTTCAGCTCATCGGCTTGCAATTGACGAATGCAAGACTCAAACGTGGCGGCATAAGCCTTAAAATCAACCTCATCAAACCCAAATTCATCGCACGCACCAAGTGCACGAGAATCCGTATAATCGCTTATTTTATAAGATTCAGAAAACTCTGGACGTATTAAAACCAAAGGACCTTGCGTTGCATCAAAAGGAGCAATTAAAAAACCTTGATGGTCATTGGAAAGGTCGGCAAGCTGATTAAATATCACAGGGTCAGAATCCTGAGCAACTGCAAAAAAATCATCACCGCCCGGCAACTTATAATAGGCAAAACAACGCGCCTTTACTTTAAAGCTTTGGCTTCGTTCCATAATTCATCCATTTCGGTGAGTGTCATATCCTTCAATGCCTTACCTTGATCCTTAGCTGCTTGCTCAATGTAATTAAAGCGCTTAATAAACTTCTTATTCGTGCGTTCAAGAGCATTATCAGGGTTTATTTTATACAAGCGCGAAGCATTGATAAGGCTAAATAATAGATCGCCAAATTCAGCTTCTGCCTTATCGGCGTCAAGAGAGGCCACTTCATGTTCAAACTCGGCAATTTCTTCTTTCACCTTGCCCCACACCTCTTCTCGCTTTTCCCAATCAAAGCCCACGCCGCGCGCCTTGTCCTGAATTCTATAAGCCTTAATTAAAGAGGGTAAGGAAGCAGGTACGCCCGAAAGCACCGTTTTATTGCCGTCCTTTTCCTTTTGCTTGATTTGTTCCCAAATTTGAGTCACCTCAGACGCCTCATTAACCTGCTGAATTTCACCAAACACGTGTGGATGACGAAAAATCAACTTCTCGGTTAAGCGATTGCACACATCAGCAATATCAAAATCCTTTGTTTCCGAACCAATCTTTGCATAAAAAAGTACATGCAATAAGACATCGCCCAACTCCTTGCAAATGTTCAACATATCGTTACTCATCAAGGCGTCGCATAATTCATAAGTTTCCTCAATCGTATTTGGGCGCAAGGAATGAAAGGTTTGCTTTCTGTCCCACGGGCATTTTTCCCTCAACTCATCAAGAACATCTATCAATTTACCAAAAGCTATCAGTTTTTCTTCTTTAGTATGCATGGCTGAATATTTTTTCGTTCGTTATGCAAAGATACAAATAAACGAGCAAGAAATATGAAGCTCGCTTCAATATTTCTTACAGGGAGTGACAAGTATCTTCGAGTTTACCTCAAAGATACAAATAAACGAGCAAGAAATATGAAGCTCGCTTCAATATTTCTTACAGCGAGTGCCAAGTATCTTCGAGTTTACCTCAAAGATACAAATAAACGAGCAAGAAATATGAAGCTCGCTTCAATATTTCTTACAGCGAGTGACAAGTATCTTCGAGTTTACCTCAAAGATACAAATAAACGAGCAAGAAATATGAAGCTCGCTTCAATATTTCTTACAGCGAGTGCCAAGTATCTTCGAGTTTACTCAAACAAACCACTAATTTTACGTTAATTCATAAAAAACATCATATTTTATGGTATAATCCATACTTTTTCTTAATTTTGCAAATAGTGTAGGTTAAATACATTTAACAAATATATAAAACAGGCATAGGAATTAATTTCCATCACACACGCACTATTTAAACTCATTAAATACAATCTTTTATCATGGCAAAAACAAAGAAAGCAACGGTATCTAAAAAGCCGTTATTGAAGTTGGTCAAAAACGACCCATGGCTTGAACCATTTAATGATGCCATCCAAGGTCGATACGACCATTTAATGTGGAAAATTAATGATTTAACACAAGGCGGCAAGCAAACCCTTGCGCAGTTTGCCGATGGACATAACTACTTTGGCCTTCATCGCACACCACGCCAATGGGTGATTCGCGAATGGGCGCCTAATGCAACCGACATCTATCTCATTGGTGATTTTAACGATTGGAAAGAATCTGAAGATTATAAATTCAAACGAATTTCAGAATCAGGCAATTGGGAACTTAAACTACCCGCTAAAGCGCTCAAGCACCAAGACCTTTACAAACTTAAAGTATATTGGAATGGTGGCGAAGGCGAAAGAATACCAGCATGGGTGCGACGCGTAGTTCAGGATGAAGAAACAAAGATATTCTCAGCTCAAGTGTGGGCGCCCAAAACACCCTACGAGTGGAAGAAGAAAAACTTCAAGGCAAACAAGGATCCTCTGCTCATCTACGAATGCCACATCGGTATGGCTCAGGACGAAGAAAAAGTGGGTTCTTACGACGAGTTTAGAACAAATATCTTACCTCGCATCGTAAAAGAAGGCTATAATTGCTTGCAAATCATGGCCATTCAGGAACACCCCTATTACGGCAGTTTCGGCTATCACGTAAGTAATTTCTTTGCAACAAGTAGCCGATTTGGTACGCCAGAAGAACTTAAGCAACTCATTGACGAAGCCCACCAAAATGGCATAGCTGTAATCATGGACCTCGTGCAAAGCCACGCCGTAAAAAATGAATTAGAAGGACTCGGAAACCTTGCTGGCGACCCCTTCCAATACTTCTACGAAGGCGACCGACGCGAACACCCAGCATGGGATAGTCTTTGCTTTGACTATGGCAAAAACGAAGTCATCCACTTCCTCTTGTCAAATTGTAAATATTGGCTCGAAGAATTCCATTTTGATGGATTCCGCTTTGATGGCGTTACCTCAATGTTATATTATAGCCACGGACTTGGTGAAGCCTTTGGCGGATACGGCGATTACTTTAATGGCAACCAGGATGGCAATGCTATTTGCTACCTCTCATTAGCCAACAAGCTCATCCACGAAGTCAATCCCAATGCCATCACCATCGCCGAAGAAGTAAGCGGTATGCCCGGGCTTGCAGCACCCATCAAAGACGGAGGATATGGCTTCGATTATCGCATGGCCATGAACGTGCCCGATTATTGGATTAAAATCATCAAGGAAAAGAAGGATGAAGATTGGCATCCATCTGGTATTTTCTGGGAACTCACTAATCGCCGTGCCGACGAAAAGTGCATCTCTTATGCCGAAAGCCATGACCAGGCGCTCGTGGGCGATAAAACACTCATCTTCCGCCTTGTTGACGCAGATATGTACTGGCACTTCAAAAAGGGCGATGAAAACTTCATGGCGCATCGTGGTATCGCACTTCACAAGATGATTCGCCTCGTTACAGCATCAACCATCAATGGTGGCTATCTGTACTTCA